>JALOQS010000149.1 GCA_025459355.1 Pirellula sp. | reverse complement strand
CTTGAGCTTTTGCGGTGATCGCATTCGAGTCGAAGATGTTCATTCGATGCTGGGTACTGCGGACGAAACCCGTCTTGCTGCCTTTGCTCAAAAGATGATCCAACGAGATGCGGCCGGAGCTCTTCGAGATCTGAACGATGCGGCCTCCGAAGGAGTCGACCTAGGGCAGCTGGCAGAGCAGTTGCTTGGGTACTTAAGAGACCTCATGGCGTTAAGCGTAGGAGCGTCAAGCGATCTCGTTCGTACCGCCAACCCAGAGAATGCTGCCCAACTGAAATCGTGGGGTGAACAATGGGGCACCATGACTCTCATCTCAGCATTGCAGATACTTGATGAGTCCATCGTCAAGATGAGGCACAGTGTCCAAACCCGTGTTCTCATGGAGATTGCATTAGTACAAATCTGTCAGTTACAAGATTTGCAAGCCATCGCCGACTTGGCCAAAGCGTTCGCATCTGGGCAGACTGCTCCACCCGCGAGAGTTGTGTCGAGTGGCACTGTTGCCGGACCATCGACGACAGTAGCTCAGCAATCGAATAATCCATCGTCCGTGGACAGTTCAAAAAAAAAAGATGAGCTAGGTTCTTCTACGGTCACTGCGACCGCGACCGCGTCCGCAGAGAGTAAACAGTCAACAGCATCCGTCGCACCGACCGTAATGCAGCCCGCTGCACAGCCAATAACGCAGCCAGTAATGCAGCCAATGGGTGCATCAACACCATCGGCTTCTTCCAGCGCTAGCGTCGCGTCTCAAGCGGCCCCCCCGAACGGTAATGTCCCGAACCCTATCGTGGAGAAGAACAGCGTCATAGAGAAAACGCGAAGCACCGCAGATGCAGCGAGCAGCCAACCACACCGAGAGTCGCCACAGAACTCGGCGGCTTCGGCACCGCGCCCGTCCTCGCAAAACGCCGCTGCTGTAACTCGTGCTGAGCCAGGCTCCCTTGCGGTACCAACGAAATCAGCCGAGCCAGTCTCGGGTTCTCGTGAATCGGGTGATGAGCTTGGTTTATTGACGAAAGCCTCGGAGAAGCTAGGTGGGCTAATCGTTCAGTGTGTAGCCATGATCGTGCGAGTCGTACCAATATCGCCAGTTCAGTGGCGAGCTTATGTATGCCGAGACGGCCAGTTCTCGATCAATTACTTGCTTTCTGCCGATAATGTTAGAAAGCTAGCTGGTGCGATAAAAGAGATCTCCGGGAAAGACGTTCAGATTGAGTACATACTGACCCAAGAGGCGGCACGCGTCGGAACATCGTCGACCGCACAAGAAGCACAGGTTGTGGTTGAGCCGGTGCGAGTCAACGCGAACCAAGCGCAATTGATACGGGGAGTCATGCATCATTCACTCGTAAAGCACATCATCGAAAAGTTCGATGGCCAAATTGTTCGAGTCGATCAACCTGCGATAGTCCGTCCGCCCCATACACACAACGTAGACGAGGCAACCGTCTCAACCGATGCCCTCGTTTAACCGCATTGGCATCGCGCAATCTCGTTTAACCGCATGGGCATCGCCCTGCGCTGACCGTTCACAAGTCAGATACCTTTTCTAACTCGCACTATCATCCTCGCCCACGAGCGTCAGCGCGACCCGTGGGGCACGACATCTAATCGATTCAGGCGCTGATATTCCACTCATGCCATGCGTTCGGGACTGATTGCATTGCCATTACCTCACAGATCCCATCCAAGACGACTAAGCCATTTGAGGATCGCTTGTCGTCCAATTGTTGTTTTCGATATGGCCCGCGTAGGTGCGGTTGTACTTCGGATGCGATGGGGCGGTTATCGTTAGGTCGTACCACTGATGACTTGCATTGAGGTCGATTTCAAAATGAGTCTCTTGCTGCGCCGCCAACGCTAGATCGCGACTCGGATTTCCGTAGGCATTGTCCAGCACCCGCACCGCGATCGTCTCGCTGTTCGATTCACTCCTGAGATGAAATTCCAGCTTGCATATCGCGCTATCTCGCAGATCGCAAAGCTCATCAACACTCATTTCAAAAGTCGGATCGTTCTTGTCGCCCGTCCAAAACCGATAAAACCCATTTGGTCCATGGACTCGAACCGAATAATTCCCCTGCTCGAACTGGTCTAATTCAAACGAGTCTTCGACGCTACCACCCGCCTCGACGGCATAATGCTTGACGATCACCCCACTCGCAGTGTCAATGTACGCAATAAAAGGTGCTCCCGAGGCACGATCTCCAAATCGATTCTTTTTCGCTTGCAACACAATCACAAACGCCGTGCGATCTGAGTTGAGCGATCCATCGCACGCGAGTTCGTAAGGGATCGGGCAAGCTGGACGTGTTCCCGGCTCCTGGGTGGGCATCAATGGGTGTCGCTTACCGCTTCGAATGGCAGTGATTTGGTCATCCGTTAACGGCGAAAACGTATTTGGTATGTTTTTAAATTGCGTCCGATGAATGTCGGTCAAGAATTCATCGCGTTCCATAAAAGTCAGTGCAACCGCTGGATCGTTCTGGTTTCTATTTTCCGCTTGTCTCGAACCGTTGTCGACATCGTGTCGAAACGCCGAGCTCAAGTCGCCACAAATGGCTCGTCGCCACGGCGAGATATTCGATTCGCGAATTCGTTTGCCTAGTTGATGCGATAAAACAGTCTCCATCAATTGAATCACCGACGTGTGATCGAAAACTTGCGAACAGACCGCTCCTCCTCGACTCCATGGAGACGCGATGATCATAGGGACGCGGAAACCAAGTCCAATCGAACTGCTGCGCAATGCCGCTTTGGGCTTAAACTGACGATCTTGTTCGGCATCGAGATAGTCCAGAGAACAATCTAGCCCGGTAGACGATTTACCCGTCCCATCGCGAGGAGCTTGGTAGGGAGGAACGTGGTCAAAGAAGCCGTCGTTCTCGTCATAGGTCAAAATGAAAATCGTCTTTCGCCATACTTGGGGATTGGCGGTGAGAATGTTGATAACTTCTGATAGGTACCATTGCCCGTACCAAGCGGAACAAGGGTGATCGGAGAATCGTTCCGGCGGAACCAGCCACGAGATCTTGGGAAGCTCGCCGTTAGCAACGTCAGAACGAAATTGATGAAGAATATCACCTTTGGGAATGAGCATTCGCTTCGGAGCACCGTCGTGTTCGTATTGCAACTCTTCCAATTGTCGATAATTGGGATCGTTGCGATTGGTGCAAAAGGCATTTTCATGTAACGAATTTTTAGAATGGACTGCGACGTCGCCATCTGTGTTGGTAAAGCGACGATGAGCTTCATGAGAGAAAACATCGAATTGCTTGAACCACTCCAGGGGGTTGTCAGTAAAGTTGGTAAGCCACGCATCAGTTTCATCCTTTAACCCGGAGGGAACGCTCAGCTCATTTTGGTAAATCCGCCAGGAAATGCCGAGCTCTTCTAATCGTTCTGGAAAGGTTTTCCAATCAGCGAGGTTTGTGTAGGTGCAATCCTCATTACGTACGATCGCTTGCGCAGAGACGTTCTGAGCACGACGTGTCGTTCCAGTCCAAAGATGGAGTCGATTCGGAGTCGTACCTGTTAGCGTCGAGCAAAAATTGTGATCACAGACCGTAAAGGCATCGGCCAGAGCATAATAAAACGGCAAGTCGTCGCGAGTGTGGTAGCCCAAGGCGAGCGGCATCCCTTCGTACGGACCCTTTACAGCTTTCGCATCGAGCCATCGATCATGTTTGCCACCATTAGCTGCGTCCACTTGATCGGTCCAGCTATGGGGTAAGCAACCCATCCATGTTGCCTTGGTCTCTTTCATATCCAGTCGAAATGGCAGGTAACTCTTACCCGCTTTGTTGGTTTGCACCCAAACCGGATTTGTGTCTTCGAGTCTGATTGCTCGTGGATCGTTAAAGCCCCGAACACCGCGCATCGCGCCAAAGGCATGATCAAAGGACCGGTTCTCTTGCATTAGAACGACGATATGTTCGGCATCAAGAAAGGACGAATCCGATGCGGGTTCAATCGCAGCAGCACGCTCAATGGTATCGATGAGATTACCAAGAGCCAGATTGGAGCCCGCAAGAGCGATCATACTCTGAATAAAGTTTCGACGCGTCGACATGATTGATGTTCCCGACTTCCGTAGTAAATCCCTAGCTATCTATCATCTTCACAGATCGTTCACACAAACGCGAATCGCTCAGCAGATTCGCACAAGCACTCTATCTAAGCTGTCATTGTATGGTAACTGCTTGATGGAGCTAAGTCATCAGGTCAACTGCGAGATGAATCTTTGGTTAACCTCTTTGCGACTTTGTTGTTGGGCCGCTGGTTGCTCCTACAATCGGCCTTGCAAAAATCGCTCTGGTTTTCGTAACGACACAAAAGGTATTCACATGAAATGGCGACTTCGAGTCACGGCAAGTTTTATACTTGCCATTCTACCTGTTGGGATGGTTATCTCTCAGGACAAATCCCCCGCTCTCCAAGAGCTTCCCAAGAACGCACGGACAGGGCTACCGGGGTTGCAGCCGAACAATCAGCTTTTGCTTCCCAATGGTTGGTCTCTAACGCCCCAGGGGACCCAAGTCCAACTCGGTGACTTTCCCGTCCATATCGAAACGGATCCCTCTGGTAAATTTGCCGTCGTGCTCCATTGTGGATACGGTGACCACGAAGTGCGAGTGATCTCGCTCGAGACGAGCCAGCAAGTCAGCTCGGCACGTATTGATCAATCGTTTTACGGAATGGCATTTGTAGACGATGGCAAGCAGCTTGCGATCAGTGGCGGCGAGGACGAAAAGGTTTATGTTTTCCCGTTTGCAGATGGATTCTTAGGGAAGCCATCGGTTCTGACCGTGGGAACAAAAGAAGATAAGTTCGTGGTCTCGGGAGTTGCCGCTGCAGGGAAGGAGATTTTGGTTTGTGGCTTGCTCGCCAATGAAATGAAGATCATCGACGGTGCATCGGGCGAGATGCGAAAGCGAGTTGAGTTTGCGGATGATGCTTATCCATACACGGCAATTGTTGATGGAAAAAACGAGTTCGCCTATGTTAGCTTGTGGGGAAAATCGCAAGTGGCCAAAGTTAACGTCGCTACTGGTGAAATCGTCGCAGCCATGCCAACGCTCAGCCATCCCACCGAGATGGTGCTATTGGACGAAGGCAAGCATCTTTATGTTGCATGTTCCAATCAAAACGGTGTTGTACTGATCGACACGTTTACTGGCGAGCAAAAAGAAGTGCTCTCCACAGCCTTGTACGCTAAAGCATCGAACGGCAGCACACCGATGAGCCTTTGCGTTTCTCCAGATACAAACGTATTGATGGTTGCTAATGCGGACAACAACAATCTAGCGATCTTTGATATTCGCGAGAGGGGCAAGAGTTCGTCGCTCGGATTCATTCCTGTTGGTTGGTACCCGACAAGTGTTCGAATGGCTGACGAAGGAAATTCCATTCTGGTCGCTAATGGCAAAGGCCTGACCTCGCGTACTAACGTGCATGGAGCGAACCCGAATTTGCAACCACCTAAGACGGTTCGAGAGTACATCGGTGGCTTGATGCAAGGAGCATTGAGCATCATCGACACACCGAATCCCGCTGAGATGGCCAAGATGACGCGGTTGGCATTCGAAAACACACCGCTCAACGAAAAAGAAACACCGAACGCGACGGAGGTTTCCAAGGATAATCCCATTCCGACAGCGGTTGGACTATCCAGCCCTATCAAGCATTGCGTCTACATCATCAAAGAAAACCGAACCTACGATCAAGTGTTCGGAGATATGCCAAAAGGCAACGGCGACCCCAGCCTTTGCATCTTCCCGGAGCGGGTTACCCCAAATCATCATGCGCTGGCCGATCAATACGTTTTGCTCGATAATTTTTATGTCGAGAGCGAAGTTAGTGCAGATGGACACGAGTGGACGATGGCTGCCTACGCTACCGACTTTGTCGAAAAAACATGGCCGCTCACTTATCGCGGCGGTCGCGGCAAATTGAAATATCCTGCAGAAGGGAAGTTTAAAATTGCCGAACCTTCCAGCGGTTACTTTTGGGATAAATGCAAAGAGAAGAATGTCAGCTACTTTAGCTTTGGCGAGTTTGTGGACAACGGCCCAACCATCAACGATCCGTCAACGACCAACGTCGAGGCACTCCAAGGGCACTATGATCCCAAGTTCAGATCGTACGACTTAGATTATCCCGATGTCTTGAGAGCGAAACGCTTTCTGGAGAAGTGGAATGAGTTTGAGTCAGCAGGTAATTTGCCACAGTTTATCGTCATGCGACTGCCCAATGATCACACCTATGGAACGCGTGCAGGAAAACCCACGCCCACGGCCATGGTTGCGGACAATGACGTTGCTTTGGGGATGATTGTCGAGGGGCTTTCGAATTCAAAATCCTGGTCGAAAACCGCCGTTTTTGTGGTGGAGGATGATGCTCAAAATGGAGCAGATCACGTGGATGCTCACCGAACCGTGGCGCTAGTCGTAAGCCCCTATTCACGATTGGGCTCGGTCGATTCCACGCTGTATTCGACATCCAGTATGCTGAGAACGATGGGATTGATTTTAGGTTTAGACCCTATGACTCAGTTCGATGCGGCAGCGACTCCGATGTATCGATCCTTTTCATCGAAGCCTGATTTAACACCTTATGTTTCGATGCCCGCTAATGTCGATCTCAAGGAGGTCAATCTAGCTTCGGCTTGGGGATCGAAGCTATCGGAGCAAATGGATTTGAGCAAAGAGGATGCGGCTGACGATTTGCTGTTTGGCGACATCGTATGGCGCAGCGTCAAGGGAGCTGATCATCCGATGCCCCCTCCGGTGCGAGCTGGTTATGTTTTTCGAGAAGTCGAAGACTAAAGCGACTTCACCTTAAGTTTATTCGTCTGAGATGATTTCACCACCCGCTCGAGTACCGAGTGCTTGCCACACGGTCTTCGAGATGGTGGAAGAAACAAAGTGGATTGATCCATCCATTCGAAGAGTGTTGACTCCGCCGGTATGGTAACTCCTGCTCGTGATAACCGCGTAGGTTGGCAACGTGGCCGATCGACCTTCGCGAGCTGAGTTGAAATCGATGTCGTAGTTGCGGCCTCCCAAGGAATACGGAACAAGCGTGTTGGGAGAGAATGTTGTGGTAAAGCCTGTTTGGTGAACGCGGGCATCAACCCATTCGGTGTGGCCTGAATCGGTTTTGAATTCACCTCCCAAAAGCCCAACCTCTTGTGGAGATTCGGGGCGAGATGCATTACCAGCTGGGTTACCTCCGTCCCTTAGGTAAGGCGTAAAGGCCTTTACCTCAGCGAATCCAAGCGTATTGCTCGTACCGTCCATTATCTCCGCGAGTCGTAACGCGCGATTTAGAAGAAAGACTCCCGTACCACGATCGTGAGGAGGTTGGTAGATGAACCAATCACCAGCATTACCGACGTAATTAAGTGGGTAGTGAATAAAGGTCGGGCCATCGGGGCGTTCGCGATCATTGATTTCGCTAGGGCAAAGCAAGTAAGGGACGCGGACTTTTGCGACGTGCGGCTGTTGGTTAATTGGCTTCGAGAAATCGATGAGGTTTTGTAACGAGGTTTGTTCGCAGTACGGTAACAGCTTGGTATGCAAGCTCCAATAAACAGAGCTGCCGTATTCGTTGTAGTTGCCAAGTGGAGGGACATTGCGTCGAGAGGATTCGTGATTGTGAAGAGCTAAACCGATTTGCTTGAGATTGTTTTGGCAAGACATCCGCCGAGCAGCTTCGCGTGCCGCTTGAACTGCTGGTAGCAGCAGACCGACCAAAATACCGATGATGGCAATAACGACTAATAATTCGACCAGAGTAAACGCGGTGCGTCGCATGTTGAGTTCGCCTGTTGAGGGAATTTATGGAACGATGGTTCCGTTTCAGGCTCCGAATCTAACAAGCGACTAATATGTTCCTGTGTGTTTTTTGTTAATTCCCAGTGAGTAGAAAGATTGCCTAACCCCACGGGCAACATCCGCCTTTGTTTAACCGCACGGGCATCGCCCTGCAAATCGTTTAACCGCACGGGCATCGCCCTGCGCTGTGCGCTCACAAGTCAGAACGCGTTGTTGTCTCGCGCAATCATCACCGACCAGGAACGCCAGCGCAGGATCGATGGGCATGCGGTTAAACGAGGGCATCGCCCTGCAAATCGTTTAACCGCACGGGCAACGCCCTGCGCTGAGCGCTCACAAGTCAGAACGCGTTGTTGTCTCGCGCAATCATCACCGACAGGGAGCGCCAGCGCAGGATCGATGGGCGTGCGGTTAAACGAGGGCATCGCCCTGCGCTGTGCGTTCACAAGTCAGAACGCGTTGTTGTCTCGCGCAATCATCACCGACAGGGAACGCCAACGCAGCCCGATGGGCATGCGGTTAAACGAAGAGCAACGCCCTGCGCTGAGCGCTCACATGTCAGCACATCCCGCGGCGTTAGCTCTGAAACGATTTTGCGGCTTCTAGTGTGTTGCGTAACAGCATGGCGATTGTCAGTGGACCGATGCCACCTGGGACTGGAGTAATAGCACTCGAGACCTCTTTGACCGCGTCGTAGTCAACGTCACCAACGATACTGTCTCCCAATCGATTGATCCCTACGTCGATTACCACTGCGCCTGGTTTGATCATTTCAGCGGTGATGAACTTCGCTTTACCAATCGCGGCAATCACGATGTCGGCCCTCTTTAAGATGCTCACCAAATCGCTCGACTGACTGTGGGCACACGTAACCGTCGCATTGGCATTGGAGGGACCGCACGGTCCGGAACGTTGCAGCAACATACTAACGAGCGGCTTGCCCACAATATCGCTGCGACCAATGACAACAACCTCTTTCCCCGCCGTCTCAATTTGGCAGCGATGTAGTAACTGCATCACGCCGTGAGGGGTGCAAGGCAGGAATCTTGGGCGGCCCTGAGACATGAGCCCCACATTCTCCGGAGCAAACGCATCAACATCTTTGCTAGGCAAAACTCGATCCAAAACCCGCCGTTCGTCAATCTGCTTTGGTAACGGCAACTGCACCAGAATCCCATGAACAGATGAATCACTGTTAAGTTCATCTAATACGGCCAAAAGCTGGTCGGTTGTGGTGTTGGCGCTCAGACGCAATAGCTGGCTTTTCATCCCGGCTTTTTCGCAGGCGATCTCTTTGTTTCGCACATAGACTTGGCTGGCGGGATCATCGCCCACCAGGATGGCTGCCAAACAAGGAACGACGCCTATTTTCGCCGTAAACTCGCTGACTTCGATCTGAATTTCTTTGCGAATCTCGAGGGCGATCGTTTTCCCGTCCAGTACTCGTGCGGTCATAGTTCTGTCGT
>JALOQS010000432.1 GCA_025459355.1 Pirellula sp. | reverse complement strand
ATTTGTCGAACCGCTTGCCGCAATCGCGCTTCGTTCTCAACGAGCGATAATCTCAAGTATCCCTCACCCAGCGGACCAAATCCACCGCCTGGACTCACCGCTACGTTGCCATGCTCTAGCAAATGCATCGCGAAATCGATGGAGTTCATACGGGACGCCCACGGTTCAGGTATCTTGGCCCACACGAACATCCCCGCTCGCGGCACTGATGCTTCCCAACCTATTCGGCGAAGACCTTCGACCAATACGTCTCGTCGCCCCTGATAAATGAGCGACTGATTTTCTACGTTAGCCTCGGTGTCTCTTAATGCAACAATGGCAGCGATCTGAATCGCCTGAAACATTCCATAGTCGTAGTAACCTTTGATGGTCGCTAAGGCTTTAACCATGTCGGCATTACCGGAGCAGAAACCAACACGCCAGCCAGCCATGTTGTAGCCCTTGCTCATCGTTGTAAACTCGACACCAACATCCTTCGCACCTGGAGCGGATAGAAACGACGGTGGTACGTATCCATCAAAAGCGACATCGGCGTACGCGAAATCGCTGATGACCATCAATCCATACTTCTTAGCCAGCTTGACCACATCGACGAAAAACTCAGGCTCAACCGTTACCGTCGATGGATTGTGCGGATAGTTGATGATCAATAACTTGGGGCGTGGGAAGAAATGTTCGCAGGTATAAGCGATATTCGAGAGATACTTGTCCGTGTTCGATACGTCGAGCGCCACGACGTTGCCCGAGGCCAAAATGACCCCATACATGTGGACCGGGAAGTAGGGAGCCGGAATGATGGCGGTGTCCCCCGCACCAATCAATCCAAGCAACATGTGAGAAAAGCCCTCTTTCGAACCGAGGCATACGATGGTCTCGGTTTCAGGATCGAGCCTCACACCGTACTTGCGCAGATACTTGCTAGTGACCTCGCGACGCAAATTCAAAATGCCGTTGGCTTTCGAATAGCCGTGATTCGTCGGATCCTTTGCCGCCTCCGATAACTTAGCAATGACGGACGGATCCGGTGGATCGGACGGGTTTCCCATTCCCATATCAATGAGATCGTGCCCCGCACGCCTCTTTTGATACAGCAAATTATTTATCCTCCCAAAAAGATATGGTGGTAAACGGTGAACCCGAGGTGCTAGCTCGATCGGAAATTTGCCCTGACTCATTTTAACTTCATCTTGCGAATCGAATAAGTGATCGTAATGCCATCGCATCTTTCATACACAGATAGGATATCGCCCCAGCTGGTTCGAAGAAAGCCAGAAGTTTTCTGGATCAAGATGGAGAGGCATTCTTTTTAGACAATGTTTTGCTGTTGGATTTGCTTTTCTGATTCCACCTAAGCAATCCACTAGTTTCTGGTGGCAAGCAAATACCCAAGAATCGCACCGATAAGCAATGCAGGGGGAACCAGCGCTGCAGCGGTTAAAGCGATCGTTATCCCCATGGATGGATTGTCGCGAGCACTCGGCTGGAGTCCGCTTGCGGGAGAAGCAAACGGAATATTGTCGACCGGCGGGGGCGGGCTAACTGTTTTTCTGGCAGGATTTGTTTCTGAGCCTCCAGCATTAGAAAGGCTGGTATCTTGCAGCATGACACCTAGATCGTTCGCCATATCATCAGATTGCAACGATTCGGACTCTGAGACAGGTGGAGGTGGCGAAGCCCACGGGCTTCTCGAAATGGTCGGGTAGTTGAACATTTCTGGAGAATCTTCAGTCCACGGTTCAAGCCTCAACGCTACTTCCTCGCAGGTTGAGATTCGCTTGGATAGATCCTTTTCCATCATCTCTGCGATAATGTCCACAAACTCATCTTGTAACCCGGCTGCAAATCGCCTCGGGTGCATCGGGGTCTCATCCAAATGCCTTCTGATCTTGGATGCTGTATCTCCACCAGGGAATGGTACTTTTCCACAGACGGCGTAGTACAACGTGCAACCTAAAGAATAAACGTCACTCGCAGGTCCGACATTCAACGGAGTTTTGATTTGTTCCGGCGACAGGGTCGTCTATCAACTCGGAAGTAAAACCTGCCAAGCCGACATCGGACACTTTGGCAAACCAGTCTGGCGTGACCAATATGTTGCCGGGCTTGACATCACGATGCACGAGCCCTTGTTGATGGGCGTAATCCAATCCGAGTGCCGCCTGACGAATGATCTTCGCTGCCCGCTCTAAACTGAGGGGTCCCTCCGACTTGACCAATCGCCTCAAATCCATACCCGGGACGTATTCGGTGACAAGATAGTGAACACTCCCATCTTGGCCGGCATCATAAGCTCTGACGAGATACTCGCAGTCGAGTTTCGCTTGTAGTCTTATTTCGCGGATGAACCCGTCACGCGCTTCTTGCGTTGCTTTCGTAAGAGGCAAAACTTTCACGGCACATTCGCGGCCCATGACTTGATGAACCGCCTTGAACACCATGCCCATGCCACCTTGACCGATAAAGTCTGTGATGACATAAGGACCCAAGTTCAATTTGCTTCGGCCTTCGAATAATTTATCGGCCTGATATTCGGTCACTGCACCTTGATCAAGCAATATCTCTCGCAGCATGCCACTTGCTAAAACTGCTCGCTTGAATTTGCTCTCCATGAGCCAGACCTTACTCTTAGGTCAACTTAAAGTTTGGATTTGCGGCCGATGCATTCCAAAAGAAACTCGATCACTTCCATGTGCCTCACAGCAGATGGCAGGTCTTTTCCCCAAGTATACAGACCATGTTGTCGAATGAGATACCCCAAGCAAAGCGTATTCGGATTCGAATCCAAATAGGAGGCAACCTCAGCCGCTAAAGAGGGAATGTCTTGGGTGTTGTCGAAGATGGGGAGCCAGTACTTGGTTTCATGCGTGGTGATTCCTTCCAGTCCTTTCAACATTTCAAAGCCCTCGATCCAAAGACCTCTGAGCGAAAAGTAATGCTCGGAAAGAACGGTCGACCAAACCGAATGAGTGTGCAAAACGGCCCCCGCGTTACACTTTTTCACGGCCAAGCAATGTAGCAATGTTTCTGCACTACTCTTTTGCTGGCCCGCCACGGTTGGCTTTCCATCTCCATCAACAAGAACAAAATCGCTTCCCTGCAAATGACCTTTGTCTTTACCACTCGCCGTTAAGAGTAGCGTCAGTGGATCTCGTTCGACCAACACGCTGTAGTTGCTGGAGGTTCCGAGCGACCATCCGCGACTCCAAAATTGATTTCCTGCTTTTCGCAAGCCGAGAATCGAATCGGCGTAAGGGGCGAGATGTTCAGGGATGCTGGAAAATAGGACCGGCAGGATTCGAACCTGCAACCAAGGGATTATGCTTACCGACTACGACTTTCGCCGCCCCTTTCGGGTTTGTGGTCTGGACCATACCTTCATCAAACCTATGATGGGCTCAACCCCAATCAATGCCTAATGTCTGCCGTCTGGTCTCTACACCTTCTGAACCGTGCCGCATCTCAAAACATTCGATGCAACCATTCAGCTTGGCTCGGGATTAACATGGAGCACACGAACCGTCGCGAAACGACCGCAGCTCCGAAGCCTTCCCCGAGTTTGACAGATTCTACAAGCCGCACCAATTCGATGCGACGAGCAACCCATTTGGTGACATCCATATCAGCTCGAAGCATTTGTTCGAGCCAACTTAGGCTGCCCCGCTTAAGTCCCCTGCTCTAACCGTTGAGCTACGGTCCCATGTTTTTGGAAGTGGAGAATAGGGGACTTGAACCCCTGACCTCTTGCATGCCATGCAAGCGCTCTCCCAACTGAGCTAATTCCCCAAAATGTTCGGCAGGTTGCCAATTCATTGGAGAAAAGAGAGTATCCCAGCCCGGAAAAGTTGTCAAGCCAAGTGAATCCCCATGGCATGTCCGAGGTCCGAGGTCCCTATCGGGCGTACCGAAGAAAGGATTTCCCCCGCATGCACTCCAATTGCTGCACCGGACGCCATCGCTAACGCTTTGACCCGCTCAAAAACGTAGCTTTTTTCTGGTGGAAACTGCGTTTTGTAACATTCGATGCTGGCCATTTTGCGATCTAACTGGTTGGAAATGTCGACCGTAATAAAATTCTCGCCACCGAACGCTGGTTCGAACTGCAACCGAAAATACAACTGCTTGGTTATGGTGTGGACAGGTAGCCCCGAAAAATGCTCGTCCCATTTCGAAAGTCGCGAATAAAAAATCGCCGCGTCGACGATCTGCACCGCTTGATAGTGATCCGGTGATGCAAGAGGCGTTTTCCCCCCAAGTCCGATCACCATTTTCGGTTTGTACCGGCGAAACTCAGTGGCCAATGCGACTCGCTCTTCAAAGCCATCCATCAATCGCCGATTGGTGAGCGGAAGAATTTTTCGCAGATGAACTCCTAAAACTTCGCCGGCCGCTCTCGCTTCCTCTAGCCGAACATGTGGCCCTGGGCTGTTGGGTGTCGGCTCCCCATCGGTGAGATCGATAATGCCAACTTTGTAGCCGAGATCCACCAGCGACGCGATCGTGCCTCCCACACCTATTTCCACATCGTCGGGATGAGCCCCAACTACGATGACATCCAATTGCCCGGCTCGGTCTATCAACGTGATGGCTTCAGTCATCAAAATTCTTCCTGATCAAGTGAGAATGGCTAACGGAGCAGCAGTTGCCGACCAACGTACTGTTTTTTGGCCTCGCACTAAAGCGTGACTTTATGCCTTGGGGCGAGTGGGGGCTCAGTCGATGACAATCGGATCTCAACCGTTGTTCCTGCATTCAGGTTGCTCGATAACCAAATCCGTCCCTGAAAGTCCTCGATTAATCGACGTGCTTTGGCGAGAGAAATCCCTAGGCCACGCCCCGAATCGCGACCGCTGTAATACAAATCCCAGACTTGTTCGAGATCCGTTGCAGAGATTCCACGGCCTGTGTCACGAATAGCAATTCGGATTTGCCTCGCCGAATCAGGTATTTCTGCTTCGTCGGGATCCCCATCCTCCAGCAACTCGGCAATCACATCAATGCGATCCCCCGGCCTGCAAGCGTCGGCCGCATTTTTGAGTAGCGAGCTTATGCACTCACATAGCGAACCGTGATTTGCAATGGAAAAGAGGTTTGAAATCATGGGGTGAGTGTAAACCTCCAGGCCTGTTGCTTCGCGACTCTTGCGAAATCGCTCGATCGACTCCGTTACGACCTTGGTTATGTCCACCAATTCTGGCTCCACTTTCGGAGGTCGAACCGCATTCATCGATTCGGCCAGCATCTCGTGAGCTCGCATCGATTGGTCGACAATTGTGGCCAACGATTTTGCGGACTCGGCATCCTTGGCGGAGGCCATCAACTGCTGAGCGCGAGCCGCAATATTGGCCAACGGATTGTTGATCTCGTGCGTGAGGCCGTAAACAAAGTTGTAGATTTGGCGCCTGGATTCCTTTTCCACGGCCTCTTCAAAACGCTTCGATCGTGTGATGGTGGCTAGGGAGGCATGCAGCGCCGACACTAAACCATAGCCCGACGGCTGATTTTCTAGAAATGTTAGGAGCCCTCGCAATTTTTGCAGCAAATCTGCACCAGCCATGTCCGCGAACCCGAGCGACGTCGCATAGCGATGAAACCATTGCTCAAGTTGGATTGAAGTGTAGCGAGTAGCAAGTCAACAGTTGCCTGCTGAACAGAAGAATCCGTGTTGTAAATCATGATGAATCGTTGCGGTTTGCAAACGAAAAAAGCGGGAGTGCTTCGTTGATGAAACACTCTCGCTATTGTAATGTCTTCAGCCTAATCGTGGGACTGGTGTAAAACGGTTGCTCAAAATTTATGCAACGGCTACCGGCCGCTCGATCTCTAGCATGTCGCAAACTCGATCGAGCAAACGATCGGTTGTAAACGGCTTTTGCATAAAGTCGTTTGCACCTGCGGACCGTAGTTCCGACACGCGGTCTGGTTCGATCATACCGGAAATACATAGGATTTGCACGGTATCCATGGTGCGGTCGCTTCGAACTCGCTGACACACTTCCTTGCCGTTGATGTCGGGTAGCATGACGTCGAGAACAACCATATCAGGCCGAAACTCTTTGACTTGCATGCCCGCATCAAACCCGTTGTTGGCCGTTCGAATGTCGAACCGACCATCACGGGCAAAAGTGTCATACATCAGATCGACCAGATCCGTATCGTCATCCACGATCAAAAGCTTTTTCTTACCGCTCTCGAGAGCATCGGTAGGAATGCCGTTGTCCTTCATGAAGACGAACAGCTGGTCGCGAGGAATTCTTCGGAATCGGCTGCCGGGAACCCGAAAGCCCTTTAATGTTCCGTTGTCGAAACAGCGGATAATCGTTTGTTGGCTAACCTTGCAAATTTTGGCAGCCTCGCCGGTGGTGAATACCGTTTTTGTATTAGACATAAGGGAATCATCCTTCCTGAATGTTCGTTACCAAGTTGACGAAGGGTCGCCAAATTAGCTCGCTCGGTCTATCCTTTGAGGCTCGCCGCTCCTGCGGAGTTTACCGAACCTGCCGTAGCTGGGGCGGAG
>JALOQS010000148.1 GCA_025459355.1 Pirellula sp. | reverse complement strand
GGTTGAGTTGGCTGGTGTGGCCGTCAAGCGTGAGGATTTATCGATCGAGGTTGTTAGCAATTCGAACGATAAATTGGCTCGATTTCGTATGAGTGTTCCGATCGACGAGCCACTCTCCCGCTGGCCTATCAAAAAAATCAGCCCCGACCAATCCAAAGACTCGAGCTTGGTTATCTCGGGCGGCGATCCGGTTCAATCAATCGTGATTGATGCAAACCGCATTGAGCGACAGGGAGAAGAGTGGAAAATTGAGTCGGGTATCGTTTCGAATACGGATTTGATAGGAGCCCCTGTCGTCGACTACCAAACCCATTCTGTTGTCGGAGTGGTGGCTAAACGCAAAGCGGATTTAGTGATCATTCCGTATCCGTGATGTCTCGATCCTTAGCGTCTCACGGGTTCGTTGTCGCGTGATGGGTTGCTCCCAATAGGGCCACTGCGTACGCAGGTCCGATGCGAGACAGTTCGGGACTGTATAAACTCGACCAGTTCACGCGGGGCATATTCCAATCCAGCACACGCATGGCGTCTTCAACGAGAAAATCGCCGTGACCTGATACGAGAATTTGGTCTGGCAAAAATCCTCCTTCCGAGTCATTTGCTAAGTTGCTTTTGGATTTACTCGGTTTCGTTTTTTTCGTGGCGATCCCTTTTGATCCCCATGCGACCTGAACGACCTGCTCCATGCCACGAGCGATGAGCATTGTCTGATCCAAACGGATCTGATTGGCAATCGCATCGATGTCGGAGTCTGCTAAGGTCGATCCATCCTCTCCAACGACTCTCGCTAAACGAAATCGAGCATGAGCCCGCGTAGCGGGAGCACCGTCAGCCGTTTGATTGCAGGTCGGGTTGTCCTCAATGTCTCCGAGCCAAAGATGCACATCGCGACTCGTCGCAAACAACTCATTCATCAATGGACAAGAGGCCCCATATAATGGAACATATCTTGAAATGGCTGCGACGTTAGACCTTTCAACGCCCGTATAAACTAGCGCTCCGCATTGCATTCGCTGCGAATCTGTTTTTGCATCAATGGCAATCTCACCGTTAGAGATTGGAATAATGTCTGTCGTTGTCGAACCAATGTCAACGATCAAACCTCTCCCTTCCGAGAACTTGAAACGCATAAATTGGGCCAGCGCAACCCAATTGGAGGCTGCTGCCGACCAAGGCGATCGCGCTGCCGCTCCAACCGTTAACCATGTCCCTTGCACACTGTAAACGCGAACGATTTGGGCCGGTAGAATCGTTGTCACTTGATCGAGGATCGTCGCCACCCCCTCGGCTCTGGTTTGGAAGCAATCCGCGAGTTCTCCGGTCATGGTCACCCCAACACCAGCAAACGGCGGGGCGGCTGCAAGCAATTCCCCTAACGCCGAGGCTAACAGAGTCGGCTGTTTCCACATGGGGAAATCGAGATGGTTTGACCAGCCGCTGGTGTGTGCAGCCTTAATGTTGGCTCCGCCAATGTCTAAACCGATCCAAGGAGATTCGACTTGATCCCCAGACAAAGAATCTTCGCTTTTACTCACCTGTTAAGGAGTCCAATTCTTTTTTCTTGAGATGCAAGCGTGAGATTTGCAAAGCAAGTCCGTTCGTTGGATTGACATCCACGATTGTTCCACTCAATCGTACGTCATCGGTCGCAACATGAAACGAATTGGGATCGAAAGAAATGGTCGTGTTCAATACCGGCTCTATGGCTCGGCCCAAAATGCTTTCGTACGGCCCCGTCATGCCAACATCGCATTGAAAGGCCGTCCCTTTGGGTAGTATGCAATCGTCTGCTGTTGGAACATGCGTATGCGTTCCTAGCACGGCGCTAACTCGCCCATCTAAGTAACGTCCCATGGTCTGCTTGTCACTGGTTGCCTCGGCATGAATGTCACAGATGCGAATTTTGCAATGATCGGGAATAGATTCCAACACGCGATCAGCAGCTGTGAAGGGACAATCGACCGGTCGCATGAAAACTCGACCGAGCAAGCTCATTACCGCGACGTCGACCCCACACTTCGCACGAATAATACAGTGATCCAAACCTGGTGCGGTCGCGGGGAAATTGGCAGGCTTGACGATGTTCCTTTGCTCCTTGAGAACCGTCGCAATCTCTTTCTTTTTGTAGATGTGGTCACCGAGAGTCATGGCATCCACCCCGGATTCCACAAGCTTCTTGTATTGAGAAATGGTCAATCCCGCTCCGTCAGCTGCGTTCTCGGCGTTGGCAATGATCACGTCGACCAAACAAAACCGTCGAAGCTTCTCAAACGCTTGGCATGCGATCTCGAGTCCAGGCTTTCCAACTATATCGCCGACGAGTATCACTCGGATTGCCCCAGGTGGCTTGCTGGGCCAGCGTTTGTCCGTCGAATCTTTCATACCGGGAGTTTGGTCTGTCATGTTAAGTGAGGAGAAGATTTGCTACATTAAACCAGGACGTCGATCGGGTCCCAGCCAAGGTGTGCAATTGCTGAGAGTTTTCTCAGAAATCCCCCGTAGTTTACCCATTTTTCACAAAGAGACGAGCCGAGCGATTGAGTAACCCGCTAGATCCGAACCAAAATTCTTGGCACTTGCACGGTCGTCATGTATTGCTCGCAATCCATTCTTTGGAGGGGGGCGGATCGGAACGTCAGTTAACATGCTTGGCCAATCATCTTGCAAACGATCCGAGAATCGCAAAAGTGTCGGTTGTTACCGTGGCCCCGAGCGACGTTGATGTTTACCAACTGCACTCGCGCATCGTTCGCATGTCGCTCCATTCCCGTAGCCCTTTGCCTGAAACGAACAATCCGATCTCGAAAGCCTATTTCAATTTTTTTCGAATTCGCGAGCTCAAGAGGATCGCATCGGAACTCGCTCCCGACGTTGTGGTCAGTTTCTGCGATAGGAATAACGCACTCGTTCTTCTGGCTTTAGGCAATCGTTATCCGGTCTTAATCTCCGAACGAAGCGATCCCCGATTTCAAAAAATGCCTCGGATGTGGGAAACGATTCGGGGGCTAGTCTATCCACGAGCGAAAGTGTGTGTCGCTCAAACGAACGATGTACTGGATTATCTCAAACAGGAATACTACCCGCGGGATTCGAGAACAACATTCTTGACCATTCCGTCCGCAATCGATGTTCCGAACACTGCTTTGAATGTGAGTGAACACCATGTGAGTGAGGACCAACGGAGTAAAAAGCAAAACCGACTCCTGTTTGTTGGTCGATTGGCCTCTGAGAAACAAATCGATCAGATACTAGTCGCATGGAAGAAAACTCATGCGTTGCTACCGGCATGGAAACTCAGGATCGTCGGTCAAGGTCCCATGGAAGAAACCTTAAAGCGACTCGCAGCCGATTTATTCCTCAACCAATCTGTGGAATGGTGTGGTTGGCAATCCGACATATGGTCCGAATATCGTGCCGCGCGAGCGTTTGTTATGGCCAGTCGCTACGAAGGCTTCCCGCAGTCTCTCGTTGAAGCGATGACGATGGGATTGCCCTGTTTGGTAACCAATTTTAGCCCCGCTATCAGGGAATGTGTGGAGCATCAGGAGTCGGGGTTCGTATTGCAATCGCTGTCGGAATTGCCCGATTATCTCAAGCAACTCGATAAAGATCCTGAACTGGAGCAGCGACTGAGCAACCGAGCCCGCGCGATGTCTCGGCGATACCAATGGATCAATGTGGCTGGTCAATGGGAGTCCGCTATATCGGCTGCTTTGGACAAAAATCTGCCTAAGCCAACCCAGCCTTTTTCTTGACCTTGGCAACACCCTTCATGAACGATTTGTCGTTTGCCAACGGTGGATGCAATTCCAGCAATCGATCGTAAGTGGCGGAGGCCTCAACGAACTGTTTGCATTGCTTTTGAAACTCAACCAGATTTAGACCGATGGTTAGCTGGACGCTTCCATCCGTGGTTTTCTTCATAACTTGCTGATAGGAAGCGATGGCGGCCTCGAGTTGTTTTGTTTCAGCCTCTAGTGTCCCTTTGTACTGGTATGGTTCGTAACGGGTGTTGTCAATCTGCGTGGCCGTGTTGTAGTGGTCGATGGCCTCTTGGAGTTTTCCATCCATCGTACGCATGTAGGCCAAGAGCATGGACTGCGTAAAGCGACCTGAGCCCTCCGCTAATTGCCCAACTATGCTGACGCAGAAATCTTTATTACCCGATGCATACAACCAATCGGCTGCACCGAGTAAATAGGTCGCTGCGTCAATAGGCTCTGAGTCGTCTCCCTCCAGAAGGAAAGTCTTCTCTCCGTCTGATAGAGCCAATACGGCTTCGGCTGAATTCGCTTTAAGATTTTGGATAATGCCTTCGAACGATTCGAGGTCCAATTCTTGCGCTACGCTGCAAAGGCTGCACATTTTGTGAAACCGCTTGCGCTTGGAGAGCGGAATCAACGGGATGTAGTAGAGATAGAAAAACGTGATGGCATCGTAACTGCTGAAACCCGCAAAACGACCGCAGTTAGCGCAGAATCCCTTTTGATACGCTTTGTTCTTTCGAAAGTATGGTCGACTTCCCCAAATGATGATCATGGATATCCTGCCAATGACTCGTGCTATTAACTGCCAAATCCAGCGATGTGGCTCGACTAAATAGTATCGCATGAAGCGAGCACGGTTTCAACGATTCTCTCTACGACCGGTCGCATGGGAGACTTAATGAGGTCCGCGAAGCGCGCGATTGTGCGCCATAACCGCATTGAATTGTGATTGGATATTGGAATAGGGAACCACAATCCACGGAACAGATCGTTCCAGCCGCTGCGTCTGAGGAAACGCCTTGTGATTTTGCAGTACTCGATCGACTTCTTCTTCGAGCATCAATAACCAAGCGGGAATATCCAATCCGACCCCTGTCGGTTCTCGCATCATGAGATGGGCTTCTTCAACCAGTAGATCAAAGGCATGGCTCTCTTCGCGGTCGCTCGCTCTGAGTTGCCTGATGGCTGGGCGGATCAAAGCTCTCATGCGATCGATGGTCATCGGTTTGACGAATCGCTCGTTAAGTCGATCGGCTACGGTGGGCATCTTCATGGCGTAAACTTCTTGCAGCTTAGCCAGTCGCTCTAGGTACTGATCCGATTCTCTAGCAACTCGTTCCGCCAACGCACGACGCCACTGCTGGGCTGAATTTTGACAACCCGCATGCACTAAAACTTCGTGAGCCCAAAAGACTGGTTTCAAGTTCCAACAAACCCGATCGTATCGAACTCGCAACCTTAGGAAATCGAGCAGCATGTACAGCATTTCGCCTCGGTCCGATTGAGTCGTCGTGCTGTTGTAATCTTTGTATTCCGAATAATGATCGATGATGGCTTCAAAGACGACCGATAACCATCGCGTCGCGTCTTCAATCGAAATCTCGCCCGAATCCAATGCGTCGAGCAATGGCTCTAACTCATCCGAATCGCGATTCTCTAACGCTTGCATGAGGTAGTTGTTGACCCCTTGATGCAATATGGCTCGCACGTTGGATAGCTTTAAAAAACCTTGCGTGAAAATCCCCTTGCCGTATTTTTGAATAAAGGTGGCTAGCTGATTCCAAGTGCCGGCACCGTCCATCGTTTCCAGAACACTCAGTCGCAATGTCCTGGAGTGCGATAACCAGCTTCCCAGCAATATCTCGGTCAACTGTTCTAACAAGGGAACCAAAAGCTCTTGGTCTGGCTCGGGGGGATTTAAATCAACGATGGCGTCCAGTTCGATTGCATCCCACTGATTCGGGGAAATACGTTTGCGTTTGGTTCCTTTACCGTCTTTCGGATTCTGCGGATCTTGTTGCCATTGGTAAGCATTGCGAACCAAACATCGCACCATGGATTTGAATGCGATTTGAAACAAATCATCGAATTCGGTGACCGCTCCATGACCAACCGGATTGGAGTGCTCCATGTGCCGAGCGGTATCGACCAGCCTACACGCTTGATAAAACAATCCTTGCCGAGGAAGCCACGTAAGCAAATGGGTGAGGGCTCGTCGTCGGACTCGCGCATCGAGAATTTCTCGCGGATTTCCTCCTCGGGCTAACGATACGTAAAGCAATTTTTGATCGCGAATGACGGCGATAAAATCGGGAAACGCATCTTCGACTTGACTCCTGCGACCGGCCATCAAGTTACCGAAAAGTTCCACCGTTAGGCGTTCGTCTCGCGGCAATTTCTGCAACGTCGCGGCAACGCAATTCCCCTCGTCGTCGCTAGATAAAATCGCTCCGATGAGAAGTCTTCCCGCATCCGCAGTTTCTACGGCGGCGGCTAAGATTCGCTCCATGAGCGATTCCTTGACGACACGCTTGCGGTCATATTTTGCCATCGAGTCGGTATCCGTTCCGCCTCGCACGATTTTGTACGATTGCACTTGATCCAACAATCGAATGAGGCCATCCCTATTCGATAAGCATTGCTCGCTCCAACGGTAGAGAGTTTGAGCGATGTCCGACTTGAGATTCGCTTCCGTTTCTGCGTTTCTCAGTATTCGCACTGATTGCGAAACCAGTTTCCACATTTGCGCCAGGGCGACCAAAAAAGTCAGGTGTTCGCCAATTCGCTTTGATTCCGTAATCAGCTCTTCTGACGTGCCTTCGTCCTGTTCGAACACGGGCCCTTCGTTGCCATCATCGGTACTGTCCTCGTAGGTGACTCCTTCATAGGCTGCTCCATAGAGTGAGCTTTGTCCTTCGTCTTCGGGCTCCTCATCATTTGTTGCGGACGGTGTCGCCTTGGGTTTCTCTTTCTTGGAACCTAATCGAAACTCGGGAACGGTCCAGTATGATTCGCCGTTTGCTTCGAGGTAATCAAAATACTTTTCAATCGTTCCCCAACATGGACAGTCTGCGGGCTGTCTCGAAGGCTCGACTGCAATGGTTGGTTGGCAACGTGATTCAATTAGTTGTTCAAGCCACAGTCTCGCGAAATCCGAATACGATGTGTTGCCGCTTTGCAGTCCGACCCGTTCCGCTTGGCTTAGCCAATGAACTAACAGTGCCATCGCTCCGACGAAGTCATTGCGATCCAACAACGCCTCTATCACCAGCCCGTACGCTTTAGGTGAATCAAACAACTCGGCGTGCGGCGCCCAGAAACGAATGTCACCCGATGCGGCTCCCCCTTTATGCCAGAGACGCAGAGCACGCGAAACCAGCTGCGAGGACTCTAAGACATCTTGGGGGTCGGTCGCTGACACATCGCTTACTTCGTGTGCTGCAAACTGACGCCACCAATTGGAAATCGATTTGAATCGCTGCTCTGTCCTCGCGCAGAGTTGGTCTTGGTTAGTCGCTGCAGCTTCTCTCCAAAGCCGCGACATTAAACCAAAAAGTTGCTCCATGATGTGAACCAACTCTTCAACCCGCTCATCGCTGACGGTGGAATCAGATCCTACAAATCGAGGGAAATTGCCCGCAAACCCCAGTATGTTCCATGGATCAACCAATGCCCCGCAACGAATCCCTCGTTCGATCCAGTCAAAAATCTGATCCGGGATCTCTACGGCCTTATCGAGCTCGCCTCTTCGCAGCCGCTGATTCCCAATCGTTAACAAGCAATCGATGCGACACAATATGCGAGCCGATGGCACCTGGACATCATCCGATTCGTCTTTGGCCGCTGTGGCATTTCCCATTCTCGCAAAGATGCGGGCCAATTGCACGTGCTCCACCTGCGTCGCGCGAAGCCGGGCCAAGTGCGTGTTGAGCTGTTGCCGAGCACCACCCAAAGGCTGCCTGCGAATCGCGCTCTCTGCCTTTAAACGCTCCGCATGAGGACCAGTCAACGATTCCAAAAACTCCGAGTAAAACTGGTCGCGATAATTGGCAATCACGGAAAGCAATTGAACCAAAGTCGTCGTCGAGGAAAACGAATTGGCACTGCCGCCCGATATTCCCGATGCCATCAACATTGTTCCGGCCAGCACCGTGGCTGCCTCGGTTAGCAACTGATCGCGAGGTATCTCCTTTTCCTCTTTCACTCTGGCTAACAACGCATCAACAGTTACCTGCTGCAGAACAAACCTGCGATACGAGCCACTCTGATCCAGCAGATGTGGATCCCATTGCCCAAAGTAATAATTGGGACGCTTGTTAACAGGGTGATCAAAGTCATACGCTCTCGGATCTAATGCCAGTTCATCCAAATTGTCGGGATCGAATTGGGCATCACGCAAAATATGAGGTGACGTGTTGCGGATGATCTCGAGGCATCGCGAAACGATCTCATAGTAAGGACCAAATGCGACTCCAACATCACGGATATACAACGGAATGGGACGCAGCCACTCGTGAGGATATGGTTCCAGCCTACGCCCTTCTAGTACCGCGACCGGTCTGAAGCCAACGTAGTCATTCAGTTGTTCAATGGCACCTGAAACAATCCTCGACGACTCAGTCCACGGTCCCCCCTGCTGCAGAACACTCTCGATCGCTCGACCCAAAAACAATCCATTAAAAAGCCCTTCGGGCGCTTGGTGGAAAAGTAGATCGCTATGAAAATCGAGATACTCGGGAAGCAATTGGCGCCACACGAGTTCAATAACTTGCTCCGCTTGATCGCTCTCGCGGAATATATCCTTCTCCTGTTTGAGCGTTCGTAATCGCGACTGCAACCACTCTAGTATAGTGAGCCAAGCTGGCGGGCCCACAAACGGACTATTACGCCGGTTCGTCCCGGTCAATGCTAGACTGTAGAGACGGTTCAATGCAGACAGGGATTTGGGATCAGATTTCCCTGACGAAAAGTTAAAGTAACCCAAGACGTGGACCAAGTCCCCGTCGCGGCTGTCCGCATTCCCTTCTATTGTCACCGATTCCCCCTAGTACGCGTGGATACAAGGGTAATGGTAGATACGATGCCCTAATCGCGGAAGTCCAAGCGACCCCGGCTTGGGGCTAAGAAACGGTTATTTCTGGCGAAGTGTCCCCCGGGAAACGTAGATTGGGCAATCTTTTAGTCCAATATCCCAGGCTCGGGGCTGGATCATCTGCCTCGTAAACCTTCACGATGTTCCTGCCAAATCCTAATTCCGCCGCTTCCACCCGCGAGTTACAGCGATAAAGTACTGACCCTGCCAGGGATTAAACGTCGGATCGCTCCGGGATTTTTTCCAGTACATCCAGCAGGACGCGATCTGTTTCGATCCCTTCCGCCTGGGCTTCGAAATTTAAAAGGACTCGGTGCCGAAGCGCTGGCAAATAGACGCGGCGAACATCTTCAAAACTAACATTGAAGCGACCATCCAATATCGCACGAACTTTGGATGTAAGCGCGATGGTTTGTGCTCCTCGCGGACTGGCTCCCCAGCGAACCGCCTGGATGAGTCGCGAGTATCAACCGGGCGATGTAATCCTGGACATGTTTGGACAAGATCACTTGCCGTACCAGCTTTTGCCAATGCACGATCTCTTCGCCATCCATGGTCTTCTCCGGTGTGACGATTTCCCCTTTAGTGGTCCGGTCAATAATCGTGTTCAACTCGTCGCGAGTTGAGTAGCCGACAACGAGCTTAAAGAGGAAACGGTCCAACTGCGCTTCGGGCAGAGGATACGTTCCCTCCTGCTCAATCGGGTTTTGTGTTGCTAAAACGAAAAACGGTTTCTGAAGCTCATACCGATGACCTGCTACGGTTACCGTTCCCTCCTGCATTGTTTCGAGGAGAGCCGATTGGGTCTTGGGGGTGGCTCGGTTGATTTCGTCAGCTAAACATAATTGCGTGAACAAAGGTCCCTTTTGAAATTGGAACGATTTGCGACCATCGTTCTCGACAATGAGGTTGGTACCGAGAATGTCCGACGGCATCAAGTCTGGGGTGAACTGAATGCGGTTGTAGTCCAGCGAAAGTGTCTCGGCCAATGTTCTAATGAGCATTGTTTTACCAAGTCCCGGTACACCTTCGAGCAAACAATGACCTCCGACAAACATTGCGGTAAGCACACCATTCACAATGTCATCATGCCCGACGATAACACGCCCCACTTGTTCGCGGACGGCAGCATAGCGTGTGCGAAATCGTTCGGCCTCTTGTTGGATAAAGTCGCCGGGGCTGCTCATGTCGGGATGTCTCTAGGGAAAGTGATTGCGAATCTTAAGGGGGCTGTCGACGACAATGGATGTCGAGAGTCAGGGATTGTAGCACACCTGGAACCACGTAGGTATCGATTTCTATTACCTCAGATATGAACCGCCAGAATTCCAATTCTCCGAAAAAAGCAAAAGCGAACCCGAGTCGAATTCTTCGGTCGGGTAACTCTATTCGGAATATTGGACAACCGGTATACAATGATGAGTCGCATCGAAAACGCACGTCGCAATCAAAAACTTGAAACCCGTACCGGTTTACGGCTCGTTTATGGAAATCAACGGAATCGAAATCGAAGATACCTTCGCTGAGGCTTTTGATATGACCGCTACTCGGGTCATCATCACCGCCGCAGAATATGGCTGGGCCAATCGAGCTGCGGAGGCGATGACCGGTTTCGCGACCAGTGTTATCGGATGCGGAGTCGAGGCAGGAATCGAGGGAGACGTGCCCCGAGAGCTAACCCCCGATGGCAGACCAGGGGTCTCAATTTTGCTGTTTAGCGTCTCTGGTAAAGAACTGGAAAAACAAATCGTTCGCCGAGTTGGTCAATGCGTTCTGACTTGTCCGAGCACCTCCATATTTGGTGCTATCACCAGTGAAAAGCGAATTGCGATGGGCTCCAGCGTCAGATACTTTGGCGACGGCCACCAAATCTCTAAACGCATCGGGGCAGAACGATACTGGCGAATTCCGGTCATGGATGGTGAGTTTGTTTGCCAGGACACAATCGGGCGTGTGAACGCCGTGGGGGGCGGAAACTTTTTAGTGCTCGCTGATACCATCCATGGAGCTCTTCATGCGTGCGATGCTGCCGTCGGGGCGATTCGACAAGTGGAGAATTGCATCGCTCCCTTTCCTGGCGGAGTAGCGCGAAGCGGTTCAAAAGTTGGTTCCAAATATCGATTCCTGCATGCTTCAACCAACGATGCCTTCTGCCCAACCTTGCGAGATCAGTCGAGCACGATGGTCCCCGATGAAACGAGCGCTGCCTTGGAGCTGGTGATCGATGGATTGACACCGCAGGCAGTTGCCGAAGCGATGCGAGTCGGAATCCTCGCCGTTTGCGATGTGGGAGCGGAGTTTGGCGTGCGACGCATCACTGGTGGCAATTATGGTGGCAAACTGGGCAAGCACCATTTCTATCTCAAGGACGTACTGAAAAGCGAATTGCGATTATGAGCGTAGATCCTGGCTGGGACGCCCCAAACGAGTACGAGGAGCTAGAACTAGAGCCCGTTGAAGCGACCGTCGACGAACATTTGGTGGAATCCTCCCCTGATGTGCTCCGGCGCATTGACTTGTTACTGAAAGATAACTTTGGATTTCGAAGGGCCGCAGAAAAAGTAAAAGAGTTTCCTCAGTCGCCCGGCGTCTATCTGATGAAGGACGTATCGGGAGTCGTAATCTACGTTGGCAAGGCTAAGAATCTTCGATCGAGAGCGAGCAGTTACTTTCATGCCGCCGCAGCCGAAGAGATACGAACAGCAGAATGGATTCACGAGATCGCTGACATTGACTACATGTCATGCGCCAGCGAAGTGGATGCATTGCTAACGGAAAGTCGTTTAGTAAAAGACATTCAACCTCGCTATAACAAAGACTTAAAGGATGATAAGACCTTTCCCTATCTGATGATCACAACGCATGAAGACTTTCCTCGTGTCGAGGTGACTCGAACTCCAAAGGACCGCGGGGCTAAGCTTTACGGTCCGTTCACGAGCGCGGGGCAACTTCGGGGAGCGTTGCAAGTGTTGCAGCGAGTCTTTCAATTTCGAACCTGCTCGCTTGATATCGAAGAGAACGATCCTCGCTGGGAATGGTTTCGGCCATGTTTGTTGGCTTCTATTAAACAATGTACAGCTCCCTGCAATCAGCGGATTTCGAAAGCCGATTACAAACGATCCATCAAAAGGCTGCAAACATTTTTGGATGGCGGTAGCGAACGATTGATCAATCAGATGAAGAGCGAAATGATGGAGGCGTCCTCCAAGCTCGATTTTGAACGAGCCGCCCGACTCCGAGATGAGATCCGGTTGCTTGAGAATCTCGGTGATCGCGGAGATATCGATGCACATGCGCAGCCAGAAGTCTTTTA
>JALOQS010000147.1 GCA_025459355.1 Pirellula sp. | reverse complement strand
TTGCGGCACTAGCCACCTAGCAACAATTGATCCATGCGTCTGCGATCCATAAACAAACACGAAAAAGGCCGTTCGGATTACCATGTCTATCGATTACTTAAATTGGCGATACGCAGTCAAGCGGTTTGATCCCACACGTAGGATTCCTGGTGATTTATGGGAGCAGATCGAGGAATCGCTCGTGCTGACGCCCAGCAGTTTCGGATTGCAACCGTGGAAATTCGTGGTTGTGACCTCTGAGGAAGTAAAGGCCAAGCTACCCGCGATCTCGTGGAACCAAAATCAGCCGGCCGAATGTTCCCATATGGTTCTCTTTGCTGCTAATCATTTGATCGACGCCGCTTATGTAGACCGTTACATTTCAGAAATCTCGAAAACGCGAGGGGTCTCGATCGAGAATTTGACAGATTTCAGAAATGTGATGGTTGGGTTTTTAAGAAATCGAGGGAGCGAGATATCGGGCTGGGCATCCAATCAAGTCTACATAGCACTCGGACAACTTTTAACCGTGGCCGCAACGCTCGGAATCGATGCGTGCCCCATGGAAGGTTTGTTGATGAACGAATACGATCGTCTCCTGGGGCTTGAGGGGTCAGGCTTTTCCATCGTGGTCGGCTGTGCCCTGGGATATCGACACCCCGAGGATCGATACGCTCAGGCTGCCAAGGTTCGATTTTCGAAAAGCGAAATGGTGACAACGATATAGACGGGATCGATTCATGGATCGAGAGCGAGGTCGCAAGCGGGCCGACAGTAAACTGCCCACAAGCTCGAAATGGTTAGTCGACGGATTCTGCTGGTATTCGCGCGGTCTGGTGCGCAAGCAGTTTCAATCGATGGGGTTCTCTGGTACGGAAAATCTAACATCGATTCCCGACCATCACTCCACCATCGTTTTTGCCAACCATCCCAGTTGGTGGGATCCGATTGTTGCGATGATGTGCCAGACCCATTACATGGGACGCCGCACATTGTTCGCTCCCATCGATGCCGATCAGCTAGAAAACTACGCTGTTCTCAAAAAGATGGGATTCTACGGCGTTCGATTGCAATCGTTTGCCGGCGCTCAGCAGTTTTTGGAGACGAGCCGAGAGTTGCTCAAGCGTCCTACGACCTCGATCTGGATCACTCCTGAGGGGAAGTTTTGCGACGCGAGAGATCACCAGCAATCGCTACAGCCGGGGCTGGCACATTTGGTGACCAAGATTCGTCACACGACCGTTATCCCTTTGGCGTTGGAGTATTGTTTCTGGGACGATAGCCGGCCTCATATCTTTGGCAATTTTGGTCAGCCCATCAATTGTGAGGAGCATCACTTCGAAGACAAATCGGCATGCAACGACCACTTGACCAGAGCGTTGCGAGAAACCCAAAGCGGATTAGCCAAACGTGTCATCGCCAGAGATCCGCAGGCATTTCACTATCTCATGGCCAGTCACGCGAAGCGATTAAGTTGGTATGATTTCGCACGCAAGTGGGCCGCGTGGTTAAAGGGGCGGTCCTTTGACCCTCGACACTCGAACTCGCTGAAACGATAGGAACTAGATTTGTTATCGATTGGATTGATCGTTTTGGCGACGGTGTTGTGTCTGCTCCCGGTCGCAATGTTTTTGAAGAACGCGAGGCTATTTCAGCCCGCCGTTAGCGATCCCTCGCAGCTGGAAAAATCACGGCGAACCCCCATCTCCGTTTGCATCCCGGCGCGAAACGAATCCAAGAGCATCGGCGCCGCTTTGGAGTGCCTGTTAAACAGCCAACACGAAACGTTCGAAGTCTTGGTGCTGGATGATCATTCCGAGGATAACACGGCACAGATCGTCGCGGATTGGATAAAGAGATCGGATCGGGTCAAGCTGTTGCAATCTCCCCCTTTACCCGAGGGTTGGAATGGTAAACAGCATGCGTGTTGGCAATTAGCCAATGCCGCCACGCACGAGTTTATGCTGTTTCTCGATGCGGATGTTCGATTGACGCCCGATGCCTTAACGCGAATCTTAGCGGAGCAATCGGTTCGTGATGTGTCGTTGCTAAGTGGTTTTCCTCAGCAGGAGACGGGGACCTTTAGCGAGAAGCTATTGATCCCGATGATGCATTACGTGCTTCTATCTTACTTGCCAATCGATCGAATGCGGGCGAGCGCCGATCCAGGCTTCGCAGCAGGTTGCGGACAATTGTTCTTAGCAAAAAAGGCGGACTACTTCGCTTGTGAGGGGCACTCTGCGATCCGAGGCTCGCGGCATGACGGCATCAAACTCCCTCGGACCTTTCGCAAAGCCGGCATGCAGACCGATTTATTCGATGCGACCGATATCGCCAAATGTCGAATGTACGAATCGTTCGCTCAGGTCCAACGTGGTTTGCTCAAGAATGCGACCGAGGGGATAGCCAACGCTCGGTTGATCGGTCCCTTTACCGTTCTATTGCTGGGGGGGACGATTCTGCCGATGGGGTTGTTTGGGGTGGGCGTTCAGCGTGCATGGTCGCCGATGTTGTTGATGTTGCTCGCCGCATTGTGTTTGCTTTCTTGGATTCCCCGGATGGTTGCCTCGGTTCGATTTCGTCAATCCAGGCTAGGTGCTGCTTGTCACCCGATTGCGATCGTTTGGTTTGTAGGATTGCAGTGGATTGCTCTGGTTAGGGAGCTTTTGGGGCTGAAAACCCGTTGGCGGGGACGAAACTGAGCGAACCATTAGCAGTGTTCAGGACTCGATTTTTTGGTTAAATAACGCTTTGGCGGTTTTGCGCTTTCACGGCGACTCAAAAACGATTGCCAATCAAATCACCGCAGCCAACGTAGGATCCCATCCGGATAGCGTTGCGTTTATCGATCGAGATACTCGTTCGCAGCACGCAACGCATTTGGGATCGCATTATGGAATGGAAAACATGACGACTCCTGACGCACTAGAAATACCGAATCGATTCGATTTCAGCACCGCTTGCAAAGAAATTTATCAAGCCTGGGTGGACCAAGGGTGTTTCGATGCGAACGTCAACAAAGATAAAAAGCCCTTTACCATTGTCATCCCGCCACCGAATGTTACGGGCGCATTGCATTTAGGGCATGCCCTGAACAATACCCTGCAAGATGTTCAAATTCGCATGCATCGCATGATGGGTTTCGAAGCCTTGTGGATGCCCGGCACGGATCATGCTGGCATTGCAACCCAAGCGGTCGTAGAGCGACGCTTAAAGGAGCTCGAGAATAAAACTCGTCACGATTTGGGCCGCGACAAATTGGTGGAGCGTATCTGGCAATGGAAAGACCAATACGAAGCTCGCATCCTGGGTCAGCTCAAAAGCATGGGTTGCTCGTGTGATTGGCGTAGAACTCGTTTCACGTTGGATGACCGTTGTGCTCAAGCGGTCCGGTCCACGTTTTTTGATTTGTTTTCAAAGAGCTTGATCTATCGAGGCAAACGGCTGGTTAATTGGGATACTTATCTGCAAACGGCGGTCAGTGATGACGAGGTGTTTACCGAAACGGTTCACGGCTCGTTTTGGCATTTGCAATATCCGGTTATCGATCCTAAGCCGGGCGAGCCCACCCACGTAACCATCGCGACCACCCGGCCTGAAACCATGCTTGGGGATACCGCCGTCGCTGTTCATCCTCATCCCACCGAGGCGCTGGCTCGCTTTGAGGCAGGGCTTCGTGAAAAATGGAACGATGCGAGTGCAAAGGATCGACCCGCTATCGAATCGCAATTGGAGCTGCTGGAAATCCGCCGCCGAGAATTGCTGCCGCAGTTGGAGTTGCTGGCCCAGATGGCGAAAGAGGGCCGTCAGCTCCGATTACCAATCATCGGTCGCGTCATCCCTCTCGTAGCAGATGAATGGGCGAAACCGGAAATGGGCAGCGGCTGCGTTAAGATTACTCCAGCCCACGATCCGAATGACTATGAGGTCGCCATTCGTTGCAAGCTGCCGATGATCAACATCCTCAATTCGGATGGCACCGTTAACGAAAATGCGGGCCCCTACTCAGGTTTGACCATGAGTAAAACACGAATAAAGGTGGTCGAAGAAATGGACAATCTCGGTCTATTGGCCAAGACCGAGGACCACCAAATCGAACTGAAGCACAGCGATCGAAGCAAAACACCGATCGAGCCTTATTTGGCCGACCAGTGGTTTGTCAAAATGGATCAGCTCGCGCAATCAGCGATGGATGCCGTCAACGATGGCCGTGTCAAAATCTATCCACCGCGATACGCCAACGGGTACTTGGATTGGTTGGGTGAAAAGCGGGATTGGCCGGTCGGTCGCCAGCTATGGTGGGGGCATCAGATTCCAATCTGGAGTCGCTCATTCGATAGCCCCGAACAAGCGAAGTCGCTCAAATTTCAGTTGGAATCCATGTCGGAACGATCCGCCGGTTTGATGACGGTTCAAATCGAAGAACCAGCGACGGTGCACGCATGTGTTCGTCAATCGGATCCTGCCTTGGAGTTAAAGCTTCATTCCCTAGGATTGGTTCGTCAAGAAGACGTTCTCGACACATGGTTCTCGTCAGCCCTGTGGCCTCACTCGACGTTGGGCTGGCCTGAAAAGTCTCCGGAGCTCGAGTATTTCTATCCAACCAATGTCTTGATCACGTCTCGCGACATCATCACATTGTGGGTTGCCAGAATGGTTCTCATGGGGCTCAATAATGTTGGCGAAGTCCCCTTTAGTGAAGTCTTCATCCACCCCAAGATTCTGGACGGGTACGGTGAGACCATGTCCAAGAGCAAGGGGAATGGAGTCGATCCGATCGATGTTATCGACAAATTCGGTCCGGATGCGTTGCGGTTTGGTTTGAGTTGGCTTTGCACCGAGACACAAGACGTACGCATGCCGGTTCAGTACGAGTGTCCTCATTGCGAAGCCAAGGTTAATCAAACGAAAGAGAATCGACAATCGCCTACGGTTGAATGTGATTCGTGCAAGAAGACCTTCTCAACACAATGGGCCGAGTCAGCAGAGGACAAAGCACATCCGAAAGCGCCTGTGGTCAGCGACCGATTTGAGGTCGCACGCAACTTTGTTAACAAACTTTGGAATGCGTCTCGATTCGTAATGATGAATTTGAGTGGTTATTCGCTCGCAGGGCAATCGAGTCCCACACTGCCACTAGAGGACCAATGGATTCTGTCGCAGTTGGCCTCGGTTACGATCAAGGTTGAGAGTGAACTCAAGCAGTACCGATATGCCGAAGCGGCTCGAGCTGTTTACGATTTTGCTTGGGACCACTTCTGTTCATTTTATGTCGAGATGGCTAAACCGAGGCTCCAAGATCCCGAGGCTCGTCACCAAGTTCAACGCGTGCTGGCTCACGTTCTCGATCGAATGTTGCGGTTGTTGCACCCAATCACTCCTTTTGTCACCGAAGCGATCTGGCAGCAACTCAATAAGATTACACGAACCAGAGACTTCGTGACTAACGAAACGTCAACGGACTGGATCGTGCGTGCACCATGGCCCGTTCCGAATCACGAGCACATCAAGCCTGAGATTGAAAAACAGTTCTCGCACTTCGTCGCATTGATCGGAGCGGTCCGCGAAATTCGTTCGCGACAAAACATTGCACCGAAGCAGCAAATTTCCTTTTCCGTCAAATGCTCGGAGGAAATGCGTGATCTGTTAGCACCCATGAGCAAATTCTTAGAGGCCATGGCCAACGCGCGAGCCGATGAGTGGAGCGACAATCCCGTCATACCATCGGTCAACGCCGCCGTGTCGATCCCGGAGATGGATGTGTACGTCGATCTTACCCAGTTTATCGATGTCGCGGCGGAGATTTCACGAAATGAGAAATTGCTCGTCAATCTCGTAAAACAGATCCAAGGCAAAGAGGGGCGATTGTCCAACGAATCGTTCGTTAGCCGGGCACCTGCGGACATCATCGAAAAGGAACGCCAAGCCTTGGCGGACCTGGTTTCGCAGCGACGTGCAGCCGAGGATGCGATCGAGAAGCTCAAGAAGCTATGATTTCGAGAGTTAGCGGTGCCTCGTCGGACCGATAAACCCGTGGAAAAAATCGCCAAAAAAGGGGCGATGCCCGAACGGCTTCTCGCGACTGCTTTATATTTAGGTTTACGTGGATTTTTGTTTTGCCCTTAAACCTAGAGACGACCCAATGGAAGACAATCCCTACAAAATCTCATCGGAGACTTCGTATACTTCTCATTCAGCAGATTCCTCATTGCAACACGACCTAGTCAAAGCGAGCGAAGATTTGGCTTCAATCGCGCGGTGGCAAGCCTTTTTTGGCTTCATCGGTGCATTGTCATGTTTTTTGATTGCCATTACCTTGCTCGCTCAATTGTTTTTCAGCGGTGGAGGGCTGTCCGTAGCGGGAGAGGGTGGGGCATTCGCTGTTGGAACATTTTTCCTCATGCTGGTCGCATACGGTTTACCCACCATCAAGCTTTTCAAGGCCAGTCGAAGCGCTCGTTTGTGTGCCAGGCAGGCGGACGGTTTTTCAAGAATGATCGAGGCACAGCGTTCGTTTTGGAGAACTGTGGGGCTAATCGTGTGCATCTCCCTCGGTATCTATTTTGCGATCATCGTAGGCGTTGTGTTTTTTGGTGTTGCAATGTCCACTTTATTCTAAAAAGGAAACGGCCTGAATTCGCGAGCGACGGACGGCTAGCGAGTTACAGGGCTGAGCGTTTCGCGGCAGACCAATACAGTACGGACAGTTACACATCGGACAAGGTTGGGAATTTTGAAGACAGTGATTTTATGCGGCGGACAAGGAACTCGAATGCGAGAAGAGACGGAGTACCGCCCCAAACCGCTTGTCGAGATCGGCGGCCGCCCCATTTTGTGGCACATCATGATGATGTACTCGTCGTTCCGCTTTAATGACTTTGTCCTTTGCCTCGGTTACCGTGGCCAGATGATCAAGGATTACTTCTTGCAGTACCACGCCATGAACCATGACTTTACTATGACCTTGGGGCGAGAAAAGAGCATTGAGTTTCATGACGTTGTTGATGCGAATCCGTTTACGGTGACTTTAGCCGAAACCGGTTTGGCGACCATGACAGGTGGTCGGGTTTTGCGAGTATCCAAATACATCACGGACAAAACGTTTATGATGACGTATGGCGATGGTGTTTCGGATATCGATATTGCGGACCTTGTTCGCTTTCATGAATCTCATGGCAAGCTAGCGACGGTCACCGTGACGCATCCTGTCTCACGGTTTGGCATGGTGGATGTGGACCGATCCGGAGCGGTCGAACGATTTGTGGAAAAGCCAACAGTCGATACGTGGGCCAGCGCTGGGTTCTTCGTTCTTGATCGCAAGGTGTTTGACTACCTCGATGGCGACGACTGCATCTTTGAGCAAAATCCGTTGGAGAGGCTCGCGGCGGATAACCAACTAATGGCCTATCGCCACGAAGGATTCTTTTTCGCAATGGATACCTATCGCGAAGTGCTTCAGCTGAATCAAATGTGGGATCGCAACGAAGCTCCTTGGAGGGTTTGGTAAGTGCGAGATGTTCTCGGAGCTTATCGCGGTGCCAAGGTATTGCTGACAGGGCATACCGGCTTTAAGGGAGCTTGGTTGGCCAAGTGGCTGGTCATGCACGGTGCACAAGTGATTGGGTACTCGTTACCGCCGGAGGGAGAGCCTTCGCTGTATCGGGCCTTAAAGCTAGATGGTCAAATCGAATCCCTCATCGGAGATTTGAGAGACTCCAGATCGCTTGCCGAGATTGTTTCTCGCGTCAATCCAGACTTTGTGTTTCACTTAGCCGCGCAGTCGCTCGTTCGGCGTTCCTATAAAGACCCAGTTGGTACATTTTCGACCAACGTCACTGGCACAATGAATGTCCTAGAGGCTGTCAGACAACTTGGTGATCAAGGAGAGGTTTGTCAAGTTATCGTCATCACGTCTGACAAATGCTACCGCAATCTGGAGCGGAATCATCCGTATGTCGAAACCGATCCGCTGGGGGGCTCCGACCCCTATAGTTGTAGCAAAGCGATGGCCGAGCTTGTGGTGGAGAGCTATCGTCATTCCTACTTTTCGCCGGGCAAATCGAGCGTTCGGATCGCGTCCGCCAGAGCTGGTAACGTCATTGGTGGTGGAGATTGGGCCGAGGACCGAATCGTACCCGATTGCATAAGAGCTTTACAACGCGGTGCACCGATCCCCATTCGCAATCCCATGGCGTGTCGTCCATGGCAACACGTACTCGAACCACTTTACGGATATTTGCGATTGGGCATGATGCTAAAAGAATCGCGGGCACAGGACGAGCTGGCATCACTCTGTTCCCCCTTTAATTTTGGACCAGCACCAGAGAGCAACCGGACTGTTGATTCGCTTGTCGATCAAATCCTTGTAAACTGGCAGGGCAGCAAAGAAATTATCCAGCCCGACTTTGCTCCGCATGAAGCGACGTTGCTGCATTTGTCTACCGACAAAGCCGGATCGATTCTCAATTGGCGGCCCATGTGGGATTTTGAGACGACGATTCGACAAACCGTTTCTTGGTATAAACAGGTCCTCGGTGGCGAATCCGCGTCGATCGTTACGGAGCAGCAGCTCAAAGAATTTGAATCAGGCCTCGTTACCAACTCGAGCTCAACCGGCTCTAGCTCTTCCAACTCTAGCTCTACGGCACCGAGCTATACCAACTCCAACCAATCTCCTCTCTCATGACGGATCGACCTCTCCATAACATTCCCAACGGACACGTCACGCAATGTCAAGTTTGCGGCAATCCGGATTTGCAAGAAGTTCTCAATCTCGGACATCAGCCATTGTGCGATACGTTGTTATCGATTGACGAATTGTCCAAGCCGGAGATTCAGTTTCCGTTGAGGCAAATGTGGTGTCCCCACTGCACGTTATCGCAGCTTGATTACGTCGTTTCGGGACCAGTTGTTTATCATCCGGAGTATCCCTATCGCAGTGGTATCACCAGAGAGTTAGCCGCCTATCAGTCGGAGTTTGCTCGCGATATCGTCGCGTTGTTAAAACTGTCTGCGGATAATTTGGTGGTCGATATCGGTTCTAATGATGGGACGTTGCTCAGTGGGTTTCGCGATTTAGGAATGCGAGTTCAAGGGGTCGAGCCAACCAATATTGCTCGCTACGCACTCGACGCAGGAATAGATACCCTACAAGAGCCCTTTACCCCGGACGCGGCCCGCAAGATTGTTGATTCTCGCGGTAGAGCCAAACTCGCCACGGCTACCAATGTTTTTGCTCACATGCAGGGGCTCGGAGATTTCTTAGAAGGTTTAGAGGTGTTAGTCGATTCAGACGGTTACTTCGTGTTGGAGAACCATTATCTCGGAGCGGTTATGGATCGATATCAGTTTGATACCATCTACCACGAGCATCTCAGGACTTATTCGCTACGATCGCTAGTGACGTTGTTTGATTATTACGATTTTCGCGTTGTCGATGCTTTTAAAGTGACTCGGTATGGCGGAAACATCCGGGT
>JALOQS010000431.1 GCA_025459355.1 Pirellula sp. | reverse complement strand
CTTGGTCTGTGTTCTCAACCTCTGAAACTCAGGTAGCTTTTCCAACTCGGCATAGGCGGAAGCGATCCTTTCCGGAGTCGCTGGCTTTAGCTGACCATCGACAAGGTCTGAGTAGATGTTATCCCCGAGCAGTAGCAAACGATCCGGCTTATAGTCGGCTATCGTCCCCCAAATCGGACACGGCTTGTTCTGGTCCGCGCAGGAACCGAACGCGATACGAGAGACGACGGTTGCATCGTTTCCGGCAGCTTGAGCTTGGTACGCGTGCGCGTCCTGGGATGCTATGCCCCATATCATGCTGCACGTTATGATAAGGAACGATCTCTTGCTAAGCCCCCGTTTGCAAAGCGACTTACAAGAAGATGTCTCACTTGGGAATGTTGCGTTGAAGAACGGCATTTGCTGGATTTTGGCAGGTGGACAGAAACAAAACAGGAAGCGTATTGTAGTCCTAGGCAAATTCACGACGTATGAATTATTTGAGAAGGCGTTCGGAAAAACCACGGACCATTTGATTTAGTCACTCCCCTCTCCACGAGTCAGCCAATTCGGCTTCGGTTTTTCCAGTAAGCTTTTGCCATATATCCGAGGTGTATTCCCCTTTTCTAGCGACGGAATTGAGATTCCTGAGTAAAGAACCGTCCCGGTCATGCGACCTTATGACCCAGTCGATAAAGTTAGCAGACACACGATAACTCGCGTCATGTTTAGATTGTGAACGAACCTCTTTACTTAATACGGCCCCCTTGGATTGAGGCTCATAAAGGTACCAACGTATGTAATCAGGAATCCCCTCGACTATCCATCCGGGAGTGGATCGTCTTCGTGCCCTTCGTTCGCGGTTTGATTGGTTTGATTGGTAGGCTTGAACCACATGCACCATCTCATGCACGACAGCCCCTTTCGCTTCACGATTTCGTTCTCGATACATCCACTCAGAATTGAGTGTTATCGTTGCAGATTGCGCATAAGCAGGTATGCCGTTCATCTTGGAATTAGGCTGATAACGAAACACAACCTTGTTGGGAGCAGAAAAATTATCGCTTGGTAGCAGCTCAACAATTTTAGGGTACCACTCTTGGATGATGGGCTGAAGCTCCGTCTTTGTCCACGATGACATAGCAGGCGCGGCGGTCACGTCCACAACATATTGATAACGTCCATCATTCGACGAAAATTCGATTAGATCGAGCTCGGGCGCCTCAATTCGCTTTACGATTGCGTTAGACTTCGCGACGATATCGATTTCACTGAAGAACGTATTACCGAACGGATCTTTCGGATCAACCGTCTGAATATCAAAAAGCAAATAACGAAATGTCCCAATCCCCACATCGGCTTGCGCAACCCGACTAGCATGCTGTCCTCCTCGAGCCTGCCTCTCGCGAGTATCGACATCGGCTATTTTGATCCAGCCGACCTCGGGGGGATTCGTTCCGTCATCGAGGCGATTCCATGGCTGACCATCATTCAATTCGACAGCACCATACAGTGAATAAACCTGCGGGGCTCGCCCCCCTGAATGCCACGAGTAGGCAGTCACTTCTCCGATCTCAATGGATTCCCCTAGATCAACAGAGATACTTCGTGCTGAAGCAGACCCCGCGAAGAAAAAATTGGCATCGGGGCTGTCGTTGGTTGGTGGCATCCTGCCATCGTAAAGGATACTCAAACCAGGCGAGTTGCCGTCAATGACCCCACGTGCGACTGCCCACGTCGCTTTGACGGCATCATCATCAACCGCAGGCAGCGGAATGGTTGGAAACCGAAAGTCATCTGAATCACGATTCCGTTCGACGATAACATCGATGGTGGCAGTGCCGAAAGCAGCAGAGTTGGAGGCTGACGTGACGGCACCCAAAGCGTAAAGCAGGAAAGCGTAAAGGCATAAATTCTTTAATGCTACGTTTGGCATTTTCCCATGTCCCCAACTCGTGGTGTCCACTGAACCTCTAATGCGATACTGAGCAGTATGGCCAATAAATCCACGTTTTGACCGGCGTGGATCACATTGTAAAGCATGAAAAAATGTCACAACAAAGCCAGAACCGAAGAAAAGGCAGCCTGCCCACCTTTATCTTGAGGGTAAAGGGTGTTTGTTTGCCAGCGACATTGCAGTTAAACTATAAGACAACCTCAAGACGTTGAGGTTGGTTAAACCGATGGACCGGGGAATTTCTTATGGGCACGCTAGACCGGAAAACAAATCGACGTTTTATGGATCACTATAGAAAGACGAGAGAAACTGCCAGGTTTTTCGCCCTGTTACTCTTATGCGTTATTACCGACGTCCTGACGCTTAGGAAGCTAGCATTTGCGGAGTTCCAGGACCCGACGAAAAATACCAATACTTTCGGAACGCTGCTTTGCATGCCACGGTTTCGATGCCGCATCTCGCCAAGGCGGAATCCGCCTCGATACCTTTGACGGCGCAACGGTAAGCGGTGACTCGGGAATGATTGCAATCTCCCCCGGCAAGGCTCTAGAGAGCGAGATCATTCGCCGCGTTAAAAGCTCCGACGATAGCGAGGTCATGCCCCCGTCGCATCTAGGTAAGTCTCTTACTCCCGACCAAATTGACATCTTGGAGCGATGGATTAACCAAGGAGCCAAATACGAAGCTCACTGGTCATTCGAGCCACCTAAGAACACCGATCCACCAGCACTCGAAACCGTCGCTCATCCGATCGATCGATTCGTTCAGGCGAAACTCATTGAACAAGACATCGCCCCGTCCCCAACCGCTTCTGCGGAAACATTGATTCGCCGCGCCTATTTAGATGTGCTTGGATTGCCCCCTGATTCGCCGCGCCTATTTAGATGTGCTTGGATTGCCCCCCACTGCTGAAGAACTCGAATCCTTTACTCAGCAATACGAACAGAACCAGACCCAAGCGTACGAGACCCTCATAAGCAAACTCCTCAGTAGCCCGCATTATGGCGAACGCTGGGGCAGGTGGTGGCTCGATCAAGCTCGCTATGCGGATAGCAATGGGTACTCGATTGACTCGCCCAGAGAGATTTGGTCCTATCGCGATTGGGTGGTCGACGCATTCAATCGAGATATGCCATTCGATCAATTTACCATCGAACAATTGGCCGGCGATTTGCTCCCCAATGCAACTCAATCGCAACGGATTGCAACCGGATTCCATCGCAACACCCAAATCAATGAAGAGGGGGGTATCGATCCCGAGCAGTTTCGCATCGATAGCGTGTTCGATCGCGTCGCAACGACCGGCTCGGTCTGGCTTGGCTTAACGATCGGCTGCAGCCAATGCCACGATCACAAGTTCGACCCAATCAGCCAGAAAGAATACTATCAGCTATTCGCATTTTTCAACAATCAAAACGAACCATCGCT
>JALOQS010000146.1 GCA_025459355.1 Pirellula sp. | reverse complement strand
CTGAAAATGGCCAGACGAAAAAAGCCACCAGCAATGAAGCAGCCAACGCAAGTGATAGCGATACCAACCTTCGGCGTGACCAAGGCACGATATCGATGTTGACGACTTCGGAATTGTTACCGAGTTCAGCCAAGACGTTTTGACGTGCTGATCGCCATGCTTCAAAATTGGGCCGTGGTGCAGTCCCTAACGATTGCCGCAGTTGAAAATCAAATTCAGCTTCATCGAATTTCTCGATCATGATGGACTCCTGAACGAAGATAGATGTTCCGCAAGTTTACGTCGAGCTCTTTGAAGTCGACCATGGACGGCCGCGCTGGATAGCCCAAGTGCTGCTGCGATTTCCGAATGTGAAAGTGCGCTGTAGTAATGCAATACGATGACTTCTCGAGAAAGCTCATCTAGTTGCATCAGCGCACCGTCGATATCGATGCGATCATCGCTTGACGGGGAATTCTCGGCAGCTTGGTTCTGCTCGACGTTCGCCTCGAGATTCAATCGGCGTTGCGCCAATTGCAAGGCGGTGTGGCGACAAATCGTTCCAAGCCACTGAGCGAACTTGTCCGGTTCTCTTAGCTTCGAGAGGTTTCGGCAAGCAACCGCAAAAGCCTCTTGTGCTGCGTCTTCGGCTAAATGCACGTCACGCAGGGAGCAGCGAGCCAATCCGACCGCCAATCCGTAGTACCGCTCGTACAAGGCTGCAAAAGCTGCAACATTGCCGGTAAGAGCATCTCGCACGAGTTCTTTGTCAGATTGGTTCAAGTTGCACTTTCAACAGCTCAGGCATCGATTTGTCACCAACATTAGTGGTGCGGAAGAGCTATACGTGAGCGCGTTATTTTCCTATTTCAAGAAATTTGTAGCCACCGTCGCCAGACGGTGGAAGTCGTGGTCTGCAAGAATGAATGGATGATCCCGGAGGATGAAGAAATCAGCTCCGTTTTTGGAGCCCTATTGTTGCCAAACCTGCGATTGAATGGGTAAGCTTCTGAATACGGGAAAGGATGAAATCACCATGAAGCAATTTATTCGCGAAGAATCAGAGTCGTATTGGACGCCGACAACATTTCGGGTGGCAGAGTCCTTTGAAGAATTCGTGGCATTGAATCCCGAATTGAAGGTTGAACAGAATGCGAACGGAGAGATTGTCGTAGTGACGCCAACAGGTAGTGAGGGAGCAAGCCGAAACGTTGAAATCTCCGTGCAGTTGTATCGATGGTCAAAAGCTTTCGGAGGAAAGACGTTCGATTCATCCGTCCTCTTTACCCTGCCGGATGGTTCCAAACGTGGGCCGGATGCATCTTGGATCGCGATAGACCGTTGGGAAGCCTTATCAAAAGTAGAGCGCGAAGCCTTAGCCTCAACCAAAAGATGCTAGACTACATTGCCAATGGAGTTCAACTCGGCTGGCTGATCGATCCGTTCGATCGACAGGTTTACGTCTATCGTCCGAATTGTGAGATGAAGGTATTATCCGATCCAATATCAATTTCGGGTGAAGACGTATTACCAGGATTCGAATTGCTAACAATGCCGATCTGGGCCACATAAGATTTGTCCTACCGTCGTTCGTAGCCACCGTCGCCAGACGGTGGACGCGTCGCGTTTGGCCCCCACCGCTTGGCAACGGTGGCTACTGCAAGTGATTCTCCACCGCTTGGCAGCGGTGGCTACATAGCGTCGATAGGGGGCTGATCTATTTTGGCATCTCGGAAACAAACGAGGAAATTGTTTCCTCAAGGGAACGACCGGTTTCCAGTGTGATGACTCGTAGTTCTCCACGCGAGAATCGGAACTTGTCGGGATCCGCGGTTGATTGGCTCGCGAAAACGTCGGTCGCTTGATGGGGGAACCAAACGCCAGGAGCAATTTCGCGATAGTCACTATACCGAGTCAACTCGATGGGCTGGGACATTTCATCGAAATAAAGCGAACCGTAGAGGCCAGCCAATCGTTGTTTAGTCGCTTGGTCTGTGCTCTTTACGAACTCACTGAAAGCATCGAGCGTTTCAAACTTTCGGCCGCATAGCTTTTCAACTTCTGGCGTCTCTTGAAACGGAGTAGACTCAACCCCTTGCATGACATAACTTAGCATTTGCAACAAGCGTCCTGATTTCTGGTCGAACCACAATTTGCAGCGACGAGGTTTGGACATAACAACCCAACACTTGGCTCCGTCGACGGTCTCTTCACCGACGACCTGATACTCGGCGAATTCAATCGGAACGAGCGCAAACTTGATGTTTCCGTCAGTATTGCCCCATGGAAAAGTCAAACGGGACGACCGCAAATGGAAAAAGGCGTTTGCATCCACCTTCCTCCAGACGAAAGGAAGCTCAAGCTTCGTATATAGAGGAACATCTTTATTGGTCTTTTGTCGCTGCCAAATCGAATCTTCGTGGCTGAAGTAGTGATTCACGATTCGGGTGTTGCCTTTAGCACCATCCAAATTCGGTTTGTCATATCCGAAGAGGAATCCCTCTTCGTCCCAGGCTGTGATCTTTGTGGATGATGATGTATCGGGCTTCAAACGCTCGTTCATTGCCTTTTCAAGATTGGCTTCGGACCTATCTGCCTCATCGCTCATTCCATCCAGCCAAGCGGATACATAATTGGCGTAAAGGTAGAAACGGGGCAGTTTGGCAATCGCTTGAGCTTGCTGTTCATGTCGCTTCGCCGTTTCAATCCCTTTCGTCGGATCAGACCCTGGCCGCGAGACTGGTGGTTCATCGGAAACCGGGACGGAAGAAACCTGAGTGGTTGACACAGTAACCAATCCCTTGAGAAACGCTTCGATCTTTTGGTGTGCTTGCGGGGTGTGATCAATGATGAGCCTTTTCGAGGTAGCATCAAACTCGATGACATTGCATGGTCCAAATTGTTGATCGATATCTTCCGCCAGTTTGTTACCGACTTCGGTTACTTTTGCCTCGATTGACTCCACGCTTGGTTCCGCATCATTACTGCTCTTTTTCCATCGAGCGACTAAGTTCGACAAATATTCGTCGATGGAGTAGGTTTGCATTTCGTCCACAGAGAATGATTTTAGCTCCAGGATCATCAAGTCTGTGCCTGGTTCATTCCCGGTTCCGATCGCAGTAGGGCGCTCGGTCGATGGATTGCCTTTGGCATCCCGCTTCGTGAAGATGTGAAGCTCATTGCCCTGCAAATCGATTAAGCCTAAGACGGGTTGTGGACGCTTTGGATCTTGTGATCGTATCGTAATCCACTTGGGTGACTTGGTGGCATCGAGTTCAACATCGACAACATCGAAGACACGATCGTCAGCTTTGACCTTGCCCGTAAACTTCCAAATCATCTGATTGCGACGAAACACAAACTCGTCGGGTGCTTTTTCCGGTGGAACAACCTGGCCCGCACTGACAATCTTCTTGGCCTTCCAGATACCGCTGAGGGACTTCTGATTCACGTGGATAACCGTCGCAGGCATCGTTGCTCTCACTTCATGTATCCGAACGCTCGTTGGAACTTTCAGTTGTTGCAAATATGCTTCTGAAATCGCCGATTCGATCTCTGACGTACTCCGTCCAGACACAACAATGGGCTTGTCCAAACTTGGGAGAAGGATTGAAGAATTCTTGACAATGAACGGATGCCCTTTGTCAGATGCGGGCAAGACTGGATCGACTGAGACCATCAAAACACTATCGTCAGCAATACTCTGGTGAGCTTCAGATGACTGCCCCGAATCACTAGCACTTACTTGGAGAGGTTTACCTGATTGGCTAGGCTCGCTGTTCTTTTGAAGTTTAGAAGTTCCCGTTTGCGCCGGAGGTTAGACATTTTGAATGGCAAGCAGAATTGCGAGCAACGACAAACAACACATAGCAAACACTCCCATTAGTAGCTGTTGAAACTTAGAAGAAGACCGTTCTGGCTTCACTTTGGCGAATTCCGCTGGCAGCACAGTCGTTGTTGGACTTTGCAAATGAGCTAAGCATATTTTTAATAACTCGGCGAGTTGATCAGCCGATGTAAACCGATCAACGGCTTGTTTCGCCATTAGCTTGGCAATGATCGAGCACAGCCAATCCGGAACATCTGGATTGACTTCGCGAATCGGTCGAGGCTCTTTGTCGGTGATCAATCGCAAGACGCTGTAGCTGGATTCGGCTCGGAAAGGCGCATGACCCGTACACATGGCATACATCACGCTGCCGAGGCTGAACAAGTCGCTACGATGATCTACGGCTTCTGCACGAGCTTGTTCGGGAGACATGTACTGTGGGGTACCAGCGATCATTCCGCTAGTGGTTAAAGACGCATCATCCACGGCGCGAGCTAGCCCGAAGTCGGTCAGCAACGCGCGGTCGACGCTGCCATCCAGCAAAATGTTCGAGGGTTTTACATCGCGATGTACCAGGCCTTGCGCATGAGCTGCGGCTAGTCCACGTGCGGCTTGCATTCCAATACGGAGTATCTCCTTCAGCTCCAGTGGACCACGATCTTGAATACGTTTCTGCAAGCTGACACCTTGCGTGTATTGCATGACGAGGTAGGGAATGCCCTGCCACTCATCCACTGCATAGATGGGCAGCACACAATCATCGATGATGGCCGCAGCAGCCTGGCCTTCTCGACGGAAACGCGCGCGTGCGGCTCCTGATAACGCTAGATGTGGAAGCAGTATCTTCACGGCAACGTAACGATTCAAGCCCGGATCGCGAGCCTTGAATACTGCCCCCATGCCACCATAGCCCAAGAGCCCGATAATCTCGTACGCCCCGATCCGACCCAGCATGCTTGGATCGTCGGTCGGCCCCAGCAGAGCAGTCAGTCGTTGGCAAACGGACTCTTTCGATTCGGTGTTTTCGTATTCGCCGTCGGCGGTGTCAATGCGGAGCGCGGACTCGATATCCTGCCACCAAGCGTGATCGCCAGCGGTCGCTTCCAAAGAACCGCGACAGGTCTCACAAGTCGAGAGGTGATCTTCGATCTCATCGACTCGCTTGGGAGCCATATCGCCAGCGACGAACTTCTTTAGCTCATCGGGCCCGAGGCAAGTGAATGATGGTTGCATTAAAACTCACTCCAATACGCGGATGCTTCTAGTACTTTTTCTCGCAGTCGAGCTGCGACTCGGCAACGCGCTGCATACACAGCTCCAATCGACCGCTGGAATACCTTTGCGACCTCTGCCGCTGGTCGACCTTCGATGGCTGTCGCTTGGAAAACAGCCCAAGTGGCATCGGAGAATTCGGATTGGATCTCTCTCGCGGCCCAACGAATTGCTTCGAGCCGACATTCGACGAACAAGTCCTGGGTGGTCTCTGCTTCCTCAGGCAAGGATGCCAGAGCTTGCATGACGCTAGACGCTCCCGTTGCCCGATCGGGCTTGGCGCGTGTGATCGCGTTCACAATGGCATTGCGAGCGATCTTCCCAAGCCAATTCCGAAATCGGGGCTGGCTATCCCCTTGTTCCCATCGATCGATGGCTTTGGCGACTGACAAGAAGACCCCCTGCGCTAGATCTTCCGAATCTTCATGCAACAGACCTTTCCGCCGAGCCAAGCGATAAATCACTGGTCGGTAGATGGCCATAAGCTCATTCCAGGCTACGGCATTCTGCGGATCTTTGATTCGCAAAATCAGGCTTGGATTTGTTTCTGGCCAGTCGTTCATGTGTGTCCTCTCCTCTTATTCACACATGATCGCAGATTTCCTTACATCTCATACCTGGAATGCAAAAGCGAGCAATTGGGTTGGTGTCGCCCCCCCGGCTTCAGTATGCAGCAACTTCGCTTGGAAAACCTTGAATTGCCCTGAGTTTACTCGCTTTTGCCTGAATTCAGGAACTGCCGTAACGCCTCGTTTGATACAACGTAAAGATACCCATCTCCTCGAACGGCAATTGCAATCCCGAGGGCTCTACCCTGGTCGTTGATGATTGGCGCGCCACATTCGATTGGATAAAGGGATAGGTCGCAATCAAATGCGTCCGCAAATCCTGAATCGCGAGCGCTGGTAGGCTGAGATGACTGCCTCAACGCGGTAGGCCGACGGCTCAGGTTTACTGCCAAATTCATTTTTTGCTCGCCACGGCGTATTTCAAGTTGCACAGGATCGCCGGGAAATCCAATCACTTTACCATCTGATGGCTTCATGATCTGGTTGAATCGATCGAGATTTGTTATGCGTTGTCCATTGATGCTGAGGAGAACATCTCCCTTTTTCAAAGCCTCTGGGCTTAGATGTGTCGAATACAACTTGATGCCATCATCCGCGTTGTTAAAGGCTCCCAGATGCCCGGGCCATCCATTCACACGCTTTGCATTCTGTGTGACGATTCCAAATGGTTTCGCTTTTTCAAAATTGTACCAATGTCTTCGTGGTTTGTCCGGCAACACTGCCGCAACGAAATCGTACTTTGAAGGACTTGAGTCGGCGATAGGAATTGCGACTAGGTTTCTAGTGTCTATCTTGACGAGTGCGAGATCATCCTCTCTGGAAACTCGCAAAATCGTAACGGAGTGTTCATCACCGTTGAGCAACCGACAGGTTAGCTCTCCATTTAGCTCACTCGCTTTCGTGACTATCTGGCCGTCCGAAGAAACGACTGTCCCAAGACAGCAACGTTTTTTATTCGAGAATATTTCAACAACACTTGGCCTTGCTGTCGTTATGGAGTTCTCGAAACGCACCCAAGGATCGTGGGGCTGTTCTGCTGTTTCTCGTTTTCGAACAATCGCCGGTAAGCTTTTCGAATTCCATTGCGCTGCTATCGCCTCGATACGGCTGGAACTTGTCCCGCCTTCGGTCATTCCGATGAGTTGCCCCTGCGCGTTGAATAAGCCTCCACCTGATTCGCCACCGATTACCTCGTCATCACTTTCCCATCTTATCACAACAGAAGGGATAATTTTCTTGTCGCCCATTGAGGGAATAGAGGGAGCAATCTTGGCAGTTCGCCGCAATCCACGTCGCCCTTGATGATTGCCAGGGAATCCTAACCGCGTGACCTCCGTGTCGACCGTCGTTATGGTCGAATCCCCACACTTCACATGCGGCCAATCCTCCCCTTCGTCGATACGAATCATCGATACATCAGAAATCGGATTGCTCCAAATTACCGTAGCGATAACGTCTCGGCCATCGGCGAGTTCGACTTTGACCTTTTCCCCCGGGAGTTGACCAGAATGTGCACAAGTAGCTATGAGGCCGTCTCGCGATATTAGAGTTCCACTCCACCCCCCATTTTCGACCATTCGCTTGATACGAACCGTGGCGGCAAACGCCGCATCTTCCGCAGAAAGATCTGTGTCGAGTGTTTTCAAGTCCATCTTGGCAATTGCATCTCGGAAGCGTGTGACCTCCAGGCAGTGATCTCGCTTGGTCAGCTCGCCCCAAAGATCTCGGACCACTCGACATGAAGTGATAAACGGTTCACAATCCATTGCTTGCATCCCAGGACTCACCCCAGTAAGCCTACCTTGTGAGTCGAAGATTCCAGTACCAGAATTACTGAAGAAGGGTATTTTGGCCGTAAACCAATTTCCCTCTACGACTGTCTCAATGTGGCCAAAATGAACAATCGGCTCGGATACACCAAAATCAACTAGTGGCTCATAAGGTTGATAGTCATACTGAAAAGGGAATCCAACACTTAGGCAATGTGTTCCGGGATCTGCTACGTCACTCATGCGAACATAGGGAAATGGCGATTCATCAGTGATCTTCAGCAAGCCAATACTCCATTCGTTCGACCAGCCAAGTTGTACAGCATCAAAACGTCGACCATCGCTAAGAGTCACTTGTATCGGCGCGATTCGACCCGACGATGATGGCGGACTCACCAAGATGTGTCCCTCCGGTGTGACGAGTGTTCCGTTGAATTGTTTGTTGTCGCCGTTGATTCGTACCACTGCCTTTTGAACTGCGGAATAGACCGACTCGCAATCCAAGGCTGGCGTCGTGACGGCAGGTTCAATGTTAGGAGGCTCCACGGTTGTTGCATCAGCGTTTCGAATATCCTGCCAAGTCATCTCTGGCAACGTCGTGCTGCTCTGAGAATCGTCGGCCGCTGGTTGCAACGGCTGCGAAGGCGTTGCTGAGATGAGCGATCCGTTGGGGCGTTCGCTCCTAAGTGCAAATTCCCGAAGTGCAACTGCAACGGAACAAGTTATTAGCAACCCCGTCAGAAAAAAGGGGACCAGCCAGCGCCGCACACGATTTTGTGAGTCCTCGGAATTGATCGTCTCAGACGTCTCATTCTGCGTGGTTGACATAAAGTACACTCCTTGGGGTAACGTAACTGCCGTCGGCTGTTGAACATGAGCCAAACAGGATTCGAGTAAATCCGCGACTGAACTTGCAGATTCAAACCGACTGTGAGCCTGTTTGGCCATCAACTTGCAGATAACTCCGCAGAGCCACTGGGGCACATCTGGATTGACTTCGCGAATAGGTCGTGGCTCTTTGTCTGTAATCAATCGCAAAACGCTGTAACTGGATTCGGCTCGGAAAGGCGCATGGCCGGTACACATGGCATACATCACGCTCCCGAGGCTGAACAAATCACTGCGATGATCGACGGACTCGGCACGAGCTTGCTCGGGGGACATATACTGCGGAGTACCAGCTAGCACGCCAGTTCGAGTAAGACTGGCATCATCAGCTGCGCGGGCTAAGCCGAAATCCATCAGTTGCACACGCTCGACGGTTTGATCGAGAAAAATATTGGCGGGTTTGATGTCGCGATGCACGATGCCTTGAGCGTGAGCGGCGGCGAGTCCTTTAGCCGCTTGCATGCCGATCCGCAGAATCTCGCGAACTTCCAAAGGCCCGTTGTCGCTCAGTCTCTTTTGCAGCGTGATGCCGCGTGAGTAGGTCATGACTAGGTACGGTACGCCTTGCCACTCGTCGACGCAGTGGATCGCCATCACATGATCGTCAACGACTGCCGCAACCGCTTGAGCCTCGCGTGCAAATCGCTTACGAGCGGCACCCGACGCTGCCAAATGTGGCAACAGCATCTTGATTGCCACGAAGCGATTTAGAGGGGCATCAAAGGCTTTGAAAACCGCGCCCATGCCCCCTTGTCCTAATAGTCCTACAATTTCGTAGGATCCAATTCGGCCAAGCATGTTCGGATCATCGGTCGGTCCAAGTAGCTCAAGGAGCTTTGCGTTAGGAGATGACGGTGTCTCCTCATCTGCAACATGCGATGTCGAGAGTATGTCGTGCTTTGAATGCAGAAGAACATTTTGGACATCCGCCCACCATTGTTCAGGGCCAATGGTTGCTTCGACTCGACGTCGACAATTTTCACAGGCTTCGAAATGCTCTTGTGCAGAATTATACTCTTCAGGGGACAAGTTGCCCTGCAAGAGAAGTTCGACTTGAGCCGCTTCCAGGCATCGGTTGGAAGAATTCATTCCACATCACTCCATACTTCGGAGACTTCGAGCATCTTTTCTTTCAGGCGCTGCATGACACGAAATCGTGCCATGTAGACGGCTCCTGGTGTTTTGTCTTTGAGGCGGGCGACTTCAGCAACGTTCTCGCCTTCGATCGATGTCAGCCAGAATAGAGACCAAGTTAGCTCGGTGAACTCACTTCGAATCTCGTTGGCTGCCCAGCGCATGACTTGGTAACGACTCTCTTCCAACAACTGCTGGGAGGTGTCAGCGTTTCGATCAGGCAGTTCAAGCAGCATCTCATGGACACTCGTTGAACCGCCCGGGGCGTCTGGTTTGCGGCGCGTTAGTGCGTTCACAATCGCATTGCGTGTGATTCGCGAAAGCCAAACTCGAAAGGGCGGTTGACTCGCGCCAGGTTCCCAGCTTTCGATGGCTTTGGCGACGGATAAGAACACTTGCTGAGCAAGGTCATCGGCATCCGCGTACTGCAAACCTCGTCCACAGGCCATTCGAACCACGACCGGTCGGTAGATGGCCAGAAACTGCGACCACGAAGCCGCATCCGCGGGGTCTTTCACCCGTAAAATCAAGTTTTCGTTTGTTTCTGGCCAGTGATGCATTGGGATTCCTCTGTAAGTAACACACAGAACCCCATTTTATCTTTCCAATAATTTTCCGGGTTGGGCATTCTGCACCCTGATCTTCAAACGACAAAGGCCGAAGCAACTTTGCTTCGGCCTTATTTGTCGACGACTATACGCGAGGCGAGATTCTGGGCTTGTCGTCCAGATGGCCCGAGGTCTCTATCGGCTCGCTGAAATGGCTCCGCTAAGCCAAGCCGATCTGGTGACGGTGGCGGCGAAAGCTCCACAAGCGGTGATCTATCTTGTGTCTGCACTTTCCTTCTATGAACTGACCACCCAGATTCCACATGAAGTTTGGATCGCGATCCCTCGAAACAGTGAACCGCCAAGATTGGATTACCCGCCCATTCGCGTATCGCGTCTGACCGATGTGGCATTAAAAACGGGAATTGAAAAACACGCGGTCGATGGCAAAACCGTATCCGTGTACTCTCGCGAGAAGACTCTCGCAGATTGCTTTAGCCGGCGCAATGAAGTAGGGCTCGATGTCGCGATCGAAGCTCTCAAGCTCTATATGGCGAAGGGCAAAGTGAAAGTCGATCTGATCATGGAGTATGCAACAAAGCTAAGAGTTGCCAAAACGATGCGCCCGTATCTAGAGGCGCTTCTATGAACAACCGTTTGAACCGGTTTTAAGGTGTATCTCGCTTGGCCTTCAGCTCAAGGGCTAATTCGAGATTTGTGTAGTCGATGCGCAATTCTTTTGCCAACAGTAGCCCGACGCCAAGCAGAGGCGTTTGACCTGGCAATCACTTCCAAATCTCTGACTCGACCAAACCAATTCAGCTGACAGTGATACGTCGATAGCTCAACTTGCGAGCCATCCGCAAGAATCATCAACGGTACCCTTCATCGGGTTTGCATCCCAAAGTGCACGGCAGCCGCATGTCCTATCCGAAAGGTATGGACTAACCGGTCGGGATACTTTCGTCTTGAATCGCCAATTGCTTCACTCATCGTGTCACCAACGAAGAATTCGCCTGATATCGGCTCAATGGCGACGAATCTGTTCAAGTGCTCAGCTTCAAGTTGGTTCTTCAGCGACTCGAAAATTGGTCGTGCATCAACGGCAACGGATTGTTGATTTTTCAAAAGAAGCTCCTTTTTGTTGGACCAGCGATGTATCTAATCATACCTCAAAGTTGCCGATCGGGCCAACGACGTGCGGAAGGGTGGCACCAACTTCGTTTGCCTGGCGGAGGCAGATGCGGGTCCCAATCGACGAATGCGTTTGGCTCAGGAGCAACGAGCTTGACTCCGTCCGAGCTGTGCTTGCGCGGAGCGGTCACTCGCGTGTCTGCATCGACGGCGAGTTCCTGTGCCTTCTTGAGGGCAGTTCGTGAAAGTCCGCCTTCTTCGTTTGCCTGAAGCCGCCATGCGATGCGGCGAATCAAGTACTGCTTGTTTCGACTACGGCATTATTCTTTGAAGACTTCTTCGTAACGCTGCACCAACTGGCTGACGGTCTTGTCTTGCAGGGCAGCGATTTCGAGGGTGACCTGTGGGCTCATTGATCACCTCCGTCTTCCGCTTGGATCTGCGACGCTTCCGCTTCGATGTTCACAGGGTTGGGTAGCTGGCAGCTACTGGCCTGATCTGCTGGAGTCGTCGGCTTGTCTGTTTTGGCGAATGTCGGCTGCTTCTTGACTCGAATCACACCTCTGGCCAGCAGAGCCGCGATGTCCCGGTTTCTCGCCTCGTTGCTCACGATTTACCTCCTTCTTGAATGATTCGATCGTCTCCAAAACCCGGTGTTTCGGAGACGTCGGACACAGAGAGGGGTTTGTCGGAAACGAAATCAAGCGGCTCGGGTAAAGAGTCTTCGAGATTGCCCAAAACAGGTTCGTCCAGCGCCAAATTCTCGCCTGATTCGTCATCGAATTCGCGGTCTGCTGCGACACACCGTTGAATACCGCGCAGCATGATCTCCGCGATCGATCGAAAGCGAACCGACGCCGGATCGGCCGGCCGTTCGCCATCGTCAGGAAGAGTATCGAAAGAAAAAGCGTCGATGATTCTGTCTCCATAGCTAGACCTTCGAGGGCACCGAAATGGCATCCCTCCCAGATCTATCTATGCAAAACGGCCGAACCGCGTCTCATTACCCAACGATAAGTTTCGCAATTGAAGGTCTCTAAGTGAAGCGAACGACCTCCTTGCAACTAAGTTCAAAAGCCGCGAAATCCTTGCTTAATTTACAAACGACTCGAGCGGGCAAAAGCTTCATGGCACGCGTTTGTAAGTACCAAAGAAAAATTGTTGGGGCTTGCCGGTTGGCGTGGTATGCAGGTACTCGCTGCATTCTACGGGTTCGAACGATGGCCCCAGCTCTGCTTGCATCGTGGCTGCATCGTATTGGCAGATCGGTAGGCCACTGCACTTATCGGGACCGCCCCTGGCAAACGTTCCTACGACGAAGTGGCCCCCGATTGGCAGGGATCGCTTGAGCAGCTCCACATAGTGCGTTCGGTCCTCTGGATCGGTGATGAAGTGAAACACCGCTCGATCGTGCCAGACGTCGAACTCACCCAATGAGTCGCGCTGCGTGATATCGGCAACGATCCATTCGACCTGCGATGCCCGATCGCCCAGTCGGGCCTTGGTTGCGTTGATGGCGGTTTGCGAGATATCGAGTACTGCCACATGCGGGAAACCGGTTTCCAGCAAGCGATCGACCAGGAACGATTGACCACCACCGACATCGATCACTCTCCCGCGTGAGTTACCGGCTACGTCGACGATTCTCTCGAGTGATTGTTTCGGATCAGGCTCGTACCAACTCACTTCGCTAGACGATTTGGTTTGGTAGACGGTTTCCCCAGTGCTTTCTCTTATCCACAGATTGGCTCCTTGATTTTGACTGTTTTAAAATGCACTTTACATCGGGGCTATTTCGATACGACGCCTTGCAAGATCACTTCAAGATGCGCATCAAGCCATCGTCGAGTGTTTAGTTTTTCCACCGAGTCGAATGTCATCTTCCAAATCGCAGCGTGGATAGCGGGGGCGACAAGGACCATTGGTTCCTTTGCGTATAGGCCGTCACGGAACTCACCCGACTCGATGCCTTTGCGAATCAACTCGCGAAGCATTTTGCGCCCGCCGACCAAGATCTCTCGATGATAAAACGCAGCTAGTTCGCTGAATCTCTCACCCTCAGATATGAGCGTTTTGAGAATCATGCGACGCTCGTCATTCTCAATCATCTGTCCGTAGAAGTGCGTGATGATTTGTCGCAATAGGTCTGCCTGCGATCCTTGCCACTGTTCCGACATCGCGGCCGCCATAGCGAAGACCGGCTGAACTCGATCGCGAACGATCGCCTCGAAAATCTCCTCTTTCGTCGTGTAATACAAGTACACGGTTCCCTTAGCCACACCTGCACGAGTCGCAATCGACTGGATTTTGGCGTTGGCGAATCCCTTTTCAGCAAACTCATCCACCGCCGCCTGCAAAATCTCGGCAGGTCGCTCGTCTTTGCGTCGTTCGCGCGGTTTTCCCTTGACCATAGCTTAAAATCACATATCCTAGTTAATGACCCGTCGGTCAGTTGTCGATAACATTTTTGGTTGATCATACCAAATTCAGGAGGTTACTGCGATGAACCAAACACTCACAGAGGACCTCGCCCCCGCATCAGCCTCGCAGGAAACTGGCTTGCTTGAAGCAGTAAAGGCAAGCAAATCGCTGGAAAACGCCGACGAATCAAGATTGCCTTTGCAGACCGTTGACCGCGTCAACTCACCGACCCGAAAGCAAAAACGCTACCCAATTAAGTGGTTCTTGCTTCTAGCAGCAGTGCTAGCCACTGCTGGTTGGCTTGCGAAGGACCGTCTGGTCGACTGGCTTCCGATCAGCCGTCCTGAATCAGCCGCCGATATGGTCAAGCCCAAAATTGAAAAGGTTGTGTCACTCGGACGCTTGGAACCCGAAGGTGAAGTGATTGAAGTAGCTGGCCCGAGTGGTTCTGGCGATGCTCGTGTGCAGTCGTTGGCTGTGGACGTTGGCGATCACGTCGAAGCCGGCCAAGTGCTGGCAGTACTGGATAACAACGAACAACTCCAAACCGAGCAAGCAGTCGCCAAGGCACAGGTCGAGCAAGCTCGCGTACGTCTCCAGCAATCACGATTGATTGCGTCGACGACTTACGCCCAGCTTCACGCAAGTCTCGAAGCGTTACGTTCACAACGTGAAACCAATCGTGCTGATCTTCGTCGCCAGGAACAGCTTCGAAAATCCAAAGCTTCGTCCGAACAAGAATATGAAGCGAGTCTACTCGCCTTCGCGACCTCAGATAAAGCGGTTGCAGAGGCCGAAGCAAAGCTGGCTCGATACACCGAGAACCCTGAGGATTCCGTCGACGTCCAACTAGCTCATGCAGATATTCGCGTAGCGGAAGCCTCGCTGCAAAATGCCTCCGCCCTTTTGGATCGCTCTCTCGTTCGCGCTCCCAATGCAGGTACGATATTGGATATTGATCTGCGCCCCGGTGAGCAAATTGGACAGCGGTCTTTGCTTCGCATGGGAAAAACGGACGCAATGCTGGTTCGCGCTGAGGTGTATGAGAGCGATATCGCTAAGATTCGGACTGGGCAATCGGTAACGATTCACTCGCTCGCATTTGATTCACCTCTCACGGGGCTCGTGGAAAAGGTAGCTACGCTCGTTCAGAGACAATCCATCGTCGACAGCGATCCAGCAGCCAATACCGACGCGCGT
>JALOQS010000145.1 GCA_025459355.1 Pirellula sp. | reverse complement strand
CCTATCCCGTAGACCGTTCCTTTCTTGTCCTAGGTGGAAGAATCGATGACCGTTTTGCCAAAGCGAAATGCTAGCAAGTCCAAGGCTGAGACCAATTCTGATCGTCTTGAAAAAAAGCGTTGGCTGTCCCGCGCACTGAAGCTCGAGACATTGGAGAAGAGAGAGTTATTCGCGGCGGATTTGCCAGCGTTTCATAACGGTCTAATTCCGCAGGACGTTGATTTGGATTATGCGGTCGGGCCGCTTGATGCGCTAGCCGTCATCAACAGCTTGAACGAGCGAGGGAGTACCTATTTGGGGGGGGCTTCGAACGATTCCCCGAATGGATTTGTGGACGTCGATGGCGACGATTTCCTAACGCCATTGGACGCATTATCGGTCATCAATTTCATCAATTCCGGTGAGGGGGTTGGTGAGCTAGCGAGCATTCGTTATCAGTTTTTCGCGGCCAATCCAGATGGAACGCCGAATTTGAATCGATTGCTGGGGCAAACCGATGGGCCGACAGCGCCCGTGATTGATATCGGCGTCGGCGAGCAGATTGTGATCCGAACTCAAGTCAACGACTTGAGAAACCAAAACGTAGCCAACCCTCTTCGTCGGTATGGCGTTTTCTCAGCGTATCATGATCTCCGATACGAAAACGTCGACGGTTCGACGGATGAGAAGCTTGAGCTCATGTGGGGCGAGTACAATGAAGTCTTTATACCGTCGTCGGTGACGAGCGGCTCGTTCCAGCTTCGATACGCAGCGGGGGGTGGGCAACCGGAGCGTATCGTCCAGATCACTCCTTCTTACGTCTCGACCGGAGGGCTAAACTTTGCCAGCACGCGAGTGGCGATCTTCAATGCTCTCGAGACCGCTTTTGGAGCGGGCAATATTCGGATCACGACACCATCACCCGTGCGGGATGGTTTCCTAGGCTTCGGATTTAATTTCCAGAGATCGTTGAGCCGCGTCAATATTGTTAATGCAGAGATTATCAATAACACTCTGTCCGCATCCGGTACTCCGATAGATCCACTGTACACGAATGACGCGAATCCTTCTCCAACTTCGCTGCGGACTACCGTCCCCGCTCGAAACCATGCTTTGGAAAACACTTTTGTCAATGCATTTGGTAATACGATTGATTCGGATGTTAGCTACATCGATGGGGTTGATGGCAAGATTCGTCCACCCGTGAACGTCCGTCTGGCAACGATCCAGAACCATGTGTTGACAACTAACAATTTTGATGATCTTAGTTCGATTGAAGATATCAACACGATTGATGGGATCACAGTGTCTCCGGGAGATCGAATTCTCGTTCGAGCTCAAACGAACCCTGCACAGAACGGCATCTATGTGGTCGCCGACAGAACCAACGGTGTCATTACCAAGCGAACGCTCATCCGAGCACTCGATGCGGATCAATCGAGCGAGTTAATTGATGCCTTTGCCATCGTTACTTCAGGAACGCGTTCGGGGCAGCGATTCTTACAGAAAACTCCGAACGTCAATCTTGGAACGAGCCCCATCGTTTGGGGTGATCCCAACGTCATGGTGCTAGAGCGATTCGGCGGTTTCTCGGGCAAAGAGATCGAGGATAACTTTGGAGCGACGCAATACTTTAACGTTATTGATGTTCTGTTCCGAGCCGGCAAAGCCGGGGTCGTCGAACTCGATGCAGAGCTTTCCGAAGTTCCAACTGGAACCAATCCAAATGTTACGCAGAACTTGGGCTTGGCGTTGCACTCAACAACATCCTACATCACCGACCCAACACTCATTATTCTACCCACGAACGTTCGCATTCGAATTCTGGATGAGTTGACTGCATTCCCTGACCGATACACTTTGAATGAAGATGCTCCAGGCACGCTGCTAGATGTAATGGGTGGTAGCGAGCCGGACGTTGATCGACTCGGACGATCGTTCTCGATCGTTGGCGTTAACAATACGTCGGACAAGGCGACTGTAACGGTCGCGAATAACGGAACCAGAGTCCTGTTCACGCCAGCTGCAGATGCGAACGGCGAAGTCGTATTCACCTACACAATTCGCAACTCCAATGGAAACGAAGCAGTAGGAACCGTCACCGTAAATCTAAATGCAATAAACGATGCACCATTCGCATTGACTCCTACGCTGTCCGTCAATGAAGACAGGCCGACACCTGGTTTGGTGATAACACCTGCGACGCTGTTTTCGGCTGGACCTGCAGATGAAATTGCAGCAGGGCAAACCGTGTCACTGACCGGAACTCCTACTTCACCAAATGGAACGGTTACGATCGATGCCGACGGTAATCTATCGTTTGTCCCAGCACTTAACTTTTTTGGACCAGCAACCGTCACGGTTACCGGTCGTGATAGTGTGGGCGCAGAACGCCAAGCAGTGTTCACCATCACGGTGACTCCTGTCAACGATGCGCCGATTGCAGGCACGAGATCTTTCCAAACCAACGAAGACACTGCATTGCCTGCGATTGCAGCCACGACACTGTTCACTCCTGGTCCCTCGAACGAGTCCTCACAGACGGTAACTCTCTCGGTACCGACGCCGCCACCGACATCGCAAGGCACGGTTACATTGCCGAACAACGGCACAAGTTTAGTGTTTAATCCTGCTCCCAATTTCTTTGGTGACGTCGTATTTGCTGTTCGGGGTACTGACAATGGAGTGGGAACAGCAGCCAATCCTACAGCTCCGAACCCCCAGGTCACCGATTCCATGATCACCATCAGGGTTTCGCCGGTGAACGATGCACCTACAGCAGCGAACGACAGTCTTTCGGCGATTGCGGCAGTTGGTATTGCTCAACCGCTCGATGTCATGGCATTGGGGTCAGCAAGCTCCGGTCGTGACAGCGCCGGTCCGCTAGAGGATGTGCCAGGTGGTGACACAATTCGCGTCGTACGTGTTACTCAGCCAGTCAATGCTGCGAACGCGAATGCGAGAGGTGGTACCGTCGCTGTCGGTACAGATGGGGCTAATGTTACCTTTACTCCGGATGGTTCCATAATTGATGGTGTTGTTACCTTCACTTACACAATCAGGGACCTCGGCGGGGCTGCTAACGGTCTCGAGTCCACCGCGACGGTGACACTGAGGATCGTGCCACCAGCCCGACCTTATGCACTGGATGACAGTTTCACTATCGACGAAGATTCGGGCAATCAATCTTTCGATGTGTTAAATGGTTCAAATGCTGACTTTGTCAGACCCAATTCGACGGCTGAATTAGTTTCCGTGTCATCTATTCCGGACACCCAAGGAACGGTTTCGCCCGCCGCCAACCTCGTTGCGTTTAGACCCGCCGATAATTTCTTCGGAACGGTCGTGTTTACGTACAACATGCGAGACACCTCGGGACTACCACCGGAGACTGATAGCCGCGTAACAGCCAATGTAACGGTTTTGGTTCGTGAACTTAACGACGCACCCGTCGCTGTTGAGCTTACCCGAACCACTCCAGAAGACATTGATTTGCTCATGGCTGCTGGAAGCCTAACCGATGGCTTGAGCCGTGGGGCACCGAATGAGTCATCCCAGACTTTGACGATCACCAACGCTAGGTTGGTTGATCCTGCCGCTGGTACGATCGAGCGACGTCGAAACGGTGATTTCTTTGACATCTTCTTTGACCCAGCCGATAACTTTTTTGGACAGGCAATCATCGAATACACCGTGACCGATAACGGTACCGACCGTGGCGTTTCGGCTCCCCGATCCTCTACATCTAGAATCCTAGTAAACGTAACCCCAACTAACGATGCACCGATCACGGTCAACAAGAGTTTCACCGCTGTTGAAGACACTCCTCGACTTTATTCCATCGCAAGTATTATCGCCAACGATTTGCCTGGACCAATCAACGAGCGTGATGTGTTGAATCAGACGGTAACGTTTGATGGTCTTCCATCAATGACTTCGGCACGGGGCGGTACATTGGAAATTGTGGGTAACGATGTCCGATACACACCGGCTAGAGACTTCTTTGGAGTCGATACGTTTACATACCGAGTCCGCGATAACGCATCTCCTGCCCTTACAACGATCGGGACGGTAACCGTTACTGTGTCCGAGATCAATGATACACCAGTAGCGACCAACGTCTCGCGCGGCGGCATCTTTGCGAGCGTAAGAACAGTGATCGATCTAAGTGCCGAATTGGCTCAGATGTCACGAGGGGCTGCTAACGAATCCAACCAAACGCTACGAATCGTTGCGGTTAGTGCCTCGGCAAACGGCGTGCAGCCAACGATCGGTGCAGATGGCGTTTCCATCATTTACACCGCGCCATTAGGTGCCAATGGCCCGGATTCGTTTACTTACACCATCGAAGACAACGGAACCGACAACGGGACTGTGACTCCGCGTAGGTCAACGGCAACAGCTAACGTGACCGTTCTGCCTTTCATCCCAAGCTCCTTCCGCGGTACGGTTTGGATCGATGAAGACGCCAAGAGAAACAACATCATCGACAACGGTGAATTGTTCGTGTCCGGTGCCGACGTTTATCTGTTCGAAGGAACGATGGAGAATCAGCCACCGCGATCGACCTGGCGGCACGAAGTAACTGATTCCGAAGGTTTCTACAGCTTTGAATTACTGCCTCCAGGAACCTATACCGTAATGTTTGTGGTTCCAGGCATGATGTTGGATTCCACTGCCGCAAACCACTTCACACGAGTCATTCAAGCTCCTGGCGACGTTAACGTCACCTATGACTTTGCGGTGTTCGGCTCTGTCGCCGGATTGGGATCACAGCTCGAGTATCTATCATCGAGCTACTACCAAACCGATGCTGGAATGAGAAATGACGGTTTCGTCGCTGCTGTTGCAGCCGATGGAACATCACTCTGGACAGTGGCTCGCGGTGACGTAGGAGATGATTTGTTCCACGAAGTTGTCCTGTCGAGCGATTCGCGAACTGCCTTCATTACTTCCGTTAGGGGTAACGGTGAAGTCTTCACGACTAGCGTTGGACGCAATCAGTTCCGACGAGTGATTGATCCAACCACTGGTGGTACGCTGGTCAGAGTTCTCGCTCGTGTTAGTGAGCTTAGCTGGACCAGAGTGAACATGTCATCACCACCGGTTAACTCTGCAGCGAAGTTCCTTGACGCAATTGACGAGTTCTTTGCTACGATGGCAGACGATCCAAGACCATAGTTTCACTCCGGATTGATACTCGGGATAAAGCCTGAGTTTCCGTAGAAACGAAAAGAACAACATCGCCGCTCAACGCGGCGATGTTTCATTTAAGACGTGCTCAATTGCTTTTGATCACTTGGCCTGGTGATCGAGCATCTGGGAACCAAGCCAGCACATAGGAGTTCGCACCATCGCGAACATCGACGCTAATCGTCTTGCGAGGACCGACCAATCGTCCACCGTATGTGGGTGCTAAATCCAGTTTGGCGGTTCCTTTAGCCGCTTCGACGCGTAGGACTTGAATCTCGCTAGGCAACAATCCCCAGCATCTTGTGTCAGCGGTCTCTACGGCTTCCCAGGCGACGCCGGCCAAATCCATACCCAATCTCGTCAGCCCATCTCCACCGACTTGTTCTTTAGCGGCCACGACGGTGGCTTTCTTTATGACTCGTCTAGCCACGGCCCTGGCTAGAATCACATTCTTCTCAGCGCGATACGTTTCGAGTGCTAAGTCTCGAACATTCGCCACGCAAAACGTCGGGCCCATAAAGGCCCCGTTCACGGAGACCGCGACGGAATCTAAATCGTTGTGTGGAACAGCAATATCGGGAATCTTGATTGGCGCGATGGTTGGCGGCAAATGATACGGCCCCACCGCTGATACGATTCGATCCGCGATTAACAATGCGTCGCTGGTGGGTTCTTCGGTAACCTCAACCTTGTAAGGACCTCTGCCGACGAGTGCGAGAACATAGATAACACCATGCCCTGGTTGAGAATGAACACCGCTGACGGCTCGATTGTAATCCCACTGCAAGGGAAGGCTGTGAGGCAGCAATTCGCGAGCCGCATTGTAGTTTCGAGCCGCATCGTCATAGTCCCGGAGCGTTGCTTCTCTTAGCAAACCACGAAGGTAGAAGCCAAAGGGGAGTGGTTGATAGTTCAACTTGGATTGACTCTTTTCAGAGACCTTTTGAAGGAGTCGTTCGTGAGTCGCTTGCAGTTGCAACGTATGGCTTTCCGCGTCCCCTCCATCATGCATCAAATTCGCCAACGCCAAGAACGCGTGAATGAGAATCTTTTCGTAGGACTCACCAGCGTATGAGCGTGATTTGTCATCGGTCCACATCGAGATAGCCTTTTCCGCCATCGATTCTTTTTCTAAATGCAGGAAACGATCTCGCGTTTCTTTAAGCAGCGACTCAGCCTTCTTGGCCTCACCATCGAGCAATGTCGCCATCGCCAAATCGAGTTGCACGACATCGCGATCATGTCTCAATGGCGACGATAGCTTTTCAAGACTGCTTCTGCACTCCTCCATTCGACCGCTATAGAACAAATCCCGCGAGGAAGCGACTCGCTTGGCGTGCGTCATGCATCCACATGACCATAGAGAGACAAACAAGATTGCGAGGCTCAAGAGTTTTTGAGCAATGCAATAATCAAAGCGGTCCGGCAACTTTGTCACCGGCTTTGACAAATGAAGTCGAAATACTCGCGGTCGATTTCTTTCTCGGCGATCAACGATCATTCCATCAACGCTTGAATGGATTATAGTTCCACGCAGATCCCATTGCAGTTTTGTGATATCCCTTGCGAACCTCCGCTGACTCTTTGTCCGAAACACCAGAGTGCACGTTTACCAATTCCAGGGTGAGTGTGTGATCGCGCTGGGTGGAGGAGTTTCGCGTCGTCGTTCCGCTCGTCAGAACCGCATAAAGCAAGTAATCGATCGGAGCTCCCTCACGCTCCAGCACTGACATCAAAAGCCGCATATTGTCTGGAATGTACAGCGAGTCTGGACGCAATCTGGTTTCGAACAATGCGGCATCTAGCATGCGTCGCGTAATGGGGCGAAAGGATGGCGATCTCAACAGTTGTGAATCGATCTGTTGATAAAGCTGATCCTTGAAGTCACCGATATCCTCGGCGCTCTTGTTCTCAACTCCGACGAAGAAAACGGTCTTTGGCAATGGATTGCCATCGGGGCCGATCGGAGTGTCAGGCGTTACGACCTGCTGCCGTGCCAACAGTTTAGCAACAGACTCATCGACCAAAGGATCGTAGACCTCAGCGCCCGCTTTGTGGCTGCCAACCATATTGGCAGCATCAGGCTTTACGACATGGCCAAATTGGTAGCCGCGGCATCCCCAAGATCCGCTTGCTAGCAAAGCGCTGCAACCCAACAACCAATCTCTGCGGTTCATACGGGATTCCTTCCCCCCAAAAGTTGATCTTTCTTATGCCCTCTTCAATAACCGATTTCTCAGTCCGTGAAAATATCGGTCACAGTATGCCTCTTTGCTCACTAGCCTTACTGGATTGCTGAAATCTTCCCAAGCATCTTCCATCTGGAGGATCGAATCGCTAGCAAACAAAAAAAGGCGACCGCCTTTCAGCGATCGCCTTAAAACTTCGTTGTTACGATGGTTGGGTAAGGTATCTCGGGGATGCCACTACCACTGCCGTTTGGCTTAGTCCAGCTTCAGCTCAATTTCAGAGCCAGCTTGGACCTCGATGGTTCGATCCATCGCTCCTTGGTGATAAGCAGCCGGGATCTTGGCAAACGAAGTCGACGTTTTTCCCGATTCCACGTAATACGTGTACTTGCCCGGGTACATTGTCAGCTTCGCTTTGCCCTTGGCGACAGTCCCTTCAGCTTGTCCGCCCCCTTTGTCATCAATGGCCAACATCACCAGCTTCACATCATCCACTGGTTGACCTTTTGTCGTGACGTTGAAATTGACTTCGGTTTGCTCAGGGTTTTTCGTAACGGTCACTCCTCCGCATCCAGCGAGCGAGAGGAGTAATCCAATCAAAAACAGATATCGATACAAAGCAATCTCCTTTGCTTAGAAGTCGTCGGCGATAACCATGCCATCTTGCGATCCGGCCAAAGATTTCAGCGTTCGCCAGCTGACTCCATCGCTGATGAATCGAACCGAACCGTCACCCATAGCCGCGTTCACGCCACCGGTGTGGAAGCTGAAAGGCTCGTCGTTCGGACCGCAGTTGTTGTTTCTCCAACGGCATTCAACTGGCCCACCAGTCGGCATTCTGAACTGATTGATTCGAACAACTCGCGATGCTGGAGCGATGGCATTGCTCGGTCCCGACAGGCCGTTTGTACCCGAATCTGGGTCAGCCCAAGCGTACATTCGACGTCCACCTGTTGTACCGCCCGTCCACTCAACCCCGTCGACTGCGATTGGAGCAGGACGAGTCGACAATGACCCAAAAAGTCCTGCACTCGGGTGAGCACGACCTGCGTCTTCGATGGCGCAAAGGGTATTGCTAGTGCCATCGGTAACGCTTCCAAAACCCCACCCGCGAGTGCAAGAAAGGAAACCCTGACGTGTCATAAGCACTCGGCGAGCCGCGTCGGTTGGACGCGTTCCAACGACACCGACAGCTGGATCTTCTTCTACGTCGGTAACCGAAATGAACATGTAGTCCCAAGAACCGTAAAAATCGGGAGAACGAGTATCACCCGAGATTGGGGTACTGGGGCACACGTAGGTTGGAATCGGCGTCCTGGCAGCAAGAACGGTGTTCGGGAAGTTAGGATCGTTATAGACAGCACCTTGCGATCTGGGATGGAGCAGCGAGATATTGTATCCGAATGGCGTTCCTGCCATTTGGTTATAGGTAAGCGAGTGGTCCATCATGTTGTAGACGTTGATTTGTTCCAAGTAGGGAAGCATCAAAGTCGGAGTCGACTGGGTCATGTAAACCGTGTTGGCTCCACCGGTGCTATCGCACTGGCCTGGGTGAGGCAGCGCTCTGTATGCGCTTTCAAAGTTCATGACAGCCAACCCGATTTGCTTCATGTTGTTTCCGCACTGCATACGACGTGCTGCCTCTCGGGCGGCTTGAACTGCAGGCAACAAAAGCCCAACCAAAATCCCGATGATCGCAATGACCACGAGCAACTCGACAAGCGTGAATCCACGCCGAACCATCATTTTCTTCACAGCTAAAACCTCGATATAGTATTCCGGACCTCGCGGTGCTTCTCTTCCCAACAACAAAACCGTTTTGTTTTTGAATCCGCTCGGAAACGAACTGGTGAGAATGATAGTTTGGATGCAGGGGATTTCTGTTTAGAAACGATGAATACTAGATGAATGAAACGTTAGGAAATGATGAAGATGAGCTGGCCCGAATACGTTCGATTCAGTTTTTTCTGAGCGATTTCGGTATCCAAAGCCCTACCCGTTTCTTGTACTGGTGGTACTCCAAGCCAAACTGATCCGCCAGCATTTCTTCTTCGATCGGCCGAACCAGGAAGTGCCATATCAGCCCACCGCAAAGGACATAAACCAAAACGAAGACGGAACCGTACATGATGCCGACGCTTGCGCCCTGTGCCAGGCCAGTGACTGCCATC
>JALOQS010000430.1 GCA_025459355.1 Pirellula sp. | reverse complement strand
GCGGTACGAGCTTCGAAAAAGCACTTTAGTAGTCGTTCACGAAGTTTGTTGCGAGAGAAGAGAGTTTTTAGGCTGACATCAGAGGTGTCGGTTGCCGGGGAATCACTGTTTTCTACGACGGAATCAAAGGTGAAGGTTTTTGTTTGTCGAACCAATCGGAGGAACAACGAATCTGGTTCCTGCTCTGGAATCAAAATGCCATTCGAGCGATCTGCGTCGATCGAGGTATGGATCAGTCGATTTCTAGTCGACAGATCGAGTAGGTCGCGACGGGTTTTCTCGAGAACAGACAGCAAGCTCATTCAGGAACCCAATTGGCTCAAGGTTTACACGGCCAAAGTTGACACGGTGGACGGCGAGCACATAGCTCGACATAGCTCGACGTTATTCTGTAGCCAATTAACTTGAGTGATTCCACGAAATAGAAGGCGGATACCGTCATCTTTTCGAATTCGTTTCCGTTTAGAATGCCTGCGAAAAGTTGTCGCGTTAGGTAAGATGTGCAGGTATGTGTGGAGTGACGCGAATTGGATCCATACTCGGTCTCATACGGGGACTCAAAATTCTGCAACGACGCGAAGATACAATTATCTTCCGGTTGCTCGGTACTAGGGCTCGAATCGCAAAACGAACATGTAGATGCAAATCCTGGGAATCAATCCCTCAATGGTGAACCATTAACACCCGTACTCGATCGTCGAGATTCTTTCGCAATCAGTATCCTTTGAGACAATTTCATGAAGCCAAATCAACAGATCAAATGGAGCTACTTCGGTGTGATAGTTACACTGCTTCTGGGATTGGTTGTGTTCAACGCATCAGAGGCAAGCCTGCCTTTTTCGATTATGATTCTGTCGACGGGCATGCTTCATGTCTGCAATATTGCTCAATCGAGCGATCCAACATTTCTAAAACGCAATCGCGTTTTGATGTGCCTGCTTGTATCCGGAATCGCGGTTCCGCCAGTTATTTACCTAGGGAAACGGCTAATCGTCTCAGAGGAAGGTGGAATTCCCTACTCATTTCGTATTACGTTTGCTGTCCTATTTGGCGCCGTGGTATTGGTAAGTGCAATAATCGGAACCAGGCGGATGTAAGATATCCCCTTTGAAACGTTCCGTTCTTCACCAGTTCTCGATCCTAGGTCATCTTACGAAGTTTCGCGTTGCCGCGAGCAAGGGTTTCTAAGACGTAGTAGTCTAATGGCTCGTTAACACCTAACAGTCCTTGAATCACTTGCTCTGCCCAGGCAAAGTAGTCTTGCTGCCGCTGCACATTCCAACCGCTCGGTGGGTCTACGATTATGGATGCCAAATTACACGTCTTGTCGGCGATCTTAACGCACTTAGCCTCAGCGCTCTTTTTGGGAGCATTAAGAATCTGCAAACGTTTTCGTTCGGCTTTTTCAAGACTCTTGTCATCTGTGCATTCCATAACGATTTTGGCCACACGCGAACCAAAAAGACTTTCGATTTCATCGAAGGTTGTCTTGGTATCTTCGATCGTGTCATGAAGCAACGCTGCGATTAGAACATCTTCATCGGAGACATTGCCGACTCTGGCGAGGTGCTCTGCAACTTCGATTGGGTGATTGATATAAGGTGTCGCGTCCGCGTTCTTGCGGCGTTGCTGGGAATGTTTTTCGGCAGCGAACTTCGTGGCATGCAAAATACGTTTCATAGTTTTCCTTGCTTGGGAATCTGTGGTCGTTTACCCCTTGGATCTCTCGCTTGAGATCGCTGTTTCCTGGACTAAAGATCATTACGATCAATGCGATTAAGACCAAGGTTCCAAGGCCAAGACTCGCCTGCTGCAACTGTTTTTCATTCGACATCTATAAGCTCCTTTTGTACTGACTTGCCATTCTAAAGGTCTATGTATACCAATGATTGCGAGCAATTATCGAAATGGTCCAATGACAAAGTTGATTGCGGTCGCGAGCGGAAAGCCTCGACTGACTAGCGGAGATGGTCTTCCGCACCGCTGGCGAGACATTCATGATAGTAATCACTATGGGGACTGCCGAGGGCTAATAGTCGATTAAGTCGCCCCTGATAATAGTCATTGCCTCGGATCAAGTCCATGATGTGCTGGTCTTTGACGATAGATTTGAGAACCGACACGACCGCATTTCGTTCGCAACGGTCTTTGAGCCCCTCTGTATCGCATCCTTCGAGCATAGCGAGACCAAAGCTGGCTTTCATGAGGGGCGATAGCTCACCAAGTCGGGTCTCGAAAACGTCTTGGATAAAGTTCTCTGTAATGGACGCCACATAAAGACCTAACGTCCCCACTGACTGAACAATTCTTTCCGATTGGTGTCCGTCCTCCGAGAAGAAACCACTATTGTAAACCATCTCTAAAACATTGAAGGTCCAATCTCGAAGCGTATCTAACCTGTCCACTCTCAAAGTGTATTGAATGAAATCCCTATAGGTTCGCTTATCGAGCATCCCCATAATCGCCAAAAATTCCGTTCCTCGGCGGGCTTCAAAACGATCCAAATCATCCGACGGCTCTTGGTTCGTAATCTCTTGCAAGCGCTTCCTTACATTTTCGATGACCTGCTCGCTGTTCGTGACCAGGAACACTTTGTTGTTTTGCCAAAAATCCTCGATCGTATTGGGCTTGATCCACTTTTTGTCAACTTTCTTGAACCGATTGACTAACTCAGGTTGAAGAAAAGGAATGTTGCCAGGACTCAATTCCGGCAAATGCCCATCACTCTTGACCTTCCGCAAACGTTTGCCTTGAAACTTCTCTCCTAAGCGAATAAGCGCTCGCCGGATCGCGATGTCTTGCAGGTGCGTACTTCGTTCGGTTTGGTTGTACCAATCTGTACCGCTGCTAACTTCGGTTTTGTAGGTGTCGTAGACGTCGCTGGCCTCTTTGACGAGTTTATCAAGTGCGTTTCGATTCTCTTGAAAGAACTTGACGTAGCTATCTTCGTACAACTGCAGCGCTGAGTCTCGGGATATCATGGAATTGCCATAGCTGTAGCCGATGGTCCAATTTCCCTCGCCAAAAATTCGATTCATCCCGGCGATAAATTTATCTTTGGCTCGTCCGATCTGTCCCATTCTGGCGATCGCAACCATTCCTTCTCCGAACTGTTTCTGTTCGCCATTTTGTTCGGGACCGAGATGGGAATTTGTGACTGGAGTATCGAAAAACTCGTCGTCAATGCCGGACGTTTCTGATTCGCTCATTTATCTTCTTGCCTACTATATCGACTTGGTCATGATTCCAATTGGAATTACGAATGAAAACACTTGTTGAAACACGCGGATGGACAGGTAAACAACATAAAAGGTTCGATGGAATCAGACTTGTTCAGTACGTGTAGCGATGCTGTCCCTGCATGCTAATCCATAACTTCTTTTGCGGCTCTCAAGCCCGAGAGATACGCGCCATGGACCGTGCCAAAATAGTTTTCTTCCGTTGCCTCGCCAGCGAAAAAGAGTTTGCCAGATAACGGAGTCGCTAACCGACGCCGCTGATTGGGGCGGGAACCCACGGCGTTGAAAGAATAGGAGCCAAACGAAAATGGGTCGGAATGCCAACGAGTGACTTGGAAGTCGATAGGTGCGGGGATCTCTTTACCAAACATGATACGCAACGTCCGCATCGCATCATCAACAATCTGCTCGTCGTTCCATGTCTCGATTTCGCGAGCGCGATTCCCGGCGTTGAAACCGAGCAGTATCGGTTGACGTGCGACACGAGCAAAGCTCACCCACTCGGTCCACTCACCATGCTTGGTCGGAATGTACTCCAGCCAATCGACATCTTCAGGCCAGAAGACTTCTGAAAAGCGGAGGTAACATTTGTTCAGAACACCCATTTCCAGTTTTGCGATCGCATCCGCTGTCGGCTTGGGCAAACTCGGTGCAAACTCAATCTTGCCTGCCTTTAAGACACCGAGTGGCAGGGTCACTACAACTTTGTCAGCGATGTATTCGTCTTCGTTTGTGGTTACAATAACCGTGTTGCCACGCCAATCAATACGGCTCACGATTTCGCCTTTTCGTATCGACAAATCCTTGGCTAAGAAGTCGACTAGAACAGCAAAGCCCTTTGCAAATAGAGCGTCTTCTCCGTCAAAGGCCTGTGAGCTGTCATACCAGTGCGTTGAAAGGCGTTCCGCACTACCAGAGTATTCCTGTTCGATCTCGCTACTGAGGATAAAGTTCAATAATTGTTTCGACTCTTC
>JALOQS010000144.1 GCA_025459355.1 Pirellula sp. | reverse complement strand
AACGACGAACAATACCGTCATCCACGCTCCCCAACCTTTGAACCCCTTTACCAAGAAAATGATAAGGGCGATCAGGGAAACAAGGACAGCTGCCCACACAAGCATTCCTGAAAGTTCCATGAAGCCAGCCTACACGAGTGTTGAGACGGTGACGAAAAAAAAGGGGACTAGAGTTAGAGTTTCGGAACCCAACCATGACGATATCTTAGTTGGAATTTGTCCGGTTTCTCCACAAATCTTGGGCAAATCGATGGTAAGTTGGCTAAATTGCGATGTCAAGCAACAAGCCGCCGTCGAAGACGCTGACATTGCCGATTTTGCCCACTATTCCTTGTTTTTCAACGATTCCGATTTCTCCTACCTTCTCCCCAAAAATGCCAGAACCCATTATTAGTATCAGCGGTTTGCGAGGAATCGTCGGCTCCGAACTGACTCCCGAAACCGCGATCAAGTACGCCGCAGCCTTTTGCCAGGTGGCTCCGGCCGGGCCGATCGTGGTTTCTCGGGACGGGCGAGCGAGTGGCCCGATGCTTTTGGATGCGATTTCTGCAACGATTTCCGCGAGCGGCCGAGATTGCTTGGATCTGGATGTCGCGAGCACCCCCACGGCGGGGTTTTTCGTGAAATCGTCGAAGGCCGCCGGCGGGATTCAAATTTCGGCCAGCCACAATCCTCCTCCTTATAATGGGATGAAGCTTTTTAGCCCCGAGGGGCGGGTTATCGGCGCGGAGGCGGGTGGCCAAGTGCTCGGGCGATACCGGGAAGCGGCTTTTGAGTGGGTCCCTGTGGAAAGTTTAGGGAAACGGGTGCGAATCGAACTGCCGTACGAGCCTCACTTGGCGGCGGTCCTGGCCACCGTCGATGCTGATTTGATTCGCAGGGCGGCGTTCAAAGTTCTACTGGATAGCAATCATGGAGCCGGCAGTCTTATGGGGCGAACTTTGCTGGAAAAGCTCGGTTGTACGGTCGAGATTTTGGGGGCTACTCCGGACGGGCAATTTTCGCATCCACCCGAGCCGTTGTCCGAAAATTTGGTCCAAGTCGCGGCGTTGGTGCGGGACGGGGGCTATGCGGTTGGATTTTGCCAAGACCCGGACGCGGATCGATTGGCTCTGATCGATGGGAATGGCCGCTACATCGGCGAGGAGTACACCTCGGTTTTCTGCGCGTTGAATCGACTCAAGCGACTTGCCGGAAAGCAGAGTTCGGGAGCCCTGGTGACCAACTGCGCCTCCAGCAGCATGATGAAACGAATTGCAGAACAGTTTGGAGTTCCGTTTCATCAAAGTGCGGTCGGGGAAGCGAACGTTGCGGACATGATGGTCAAAACGGGTGCCCTCTACGGTGGTGAAGGGAGCGGAGGGCCGATCGACCCGAGCGTGGGGCTGATCCGCGACAGCTTTGTCGGTATGGCACAAGTGCTTGAGTTGATGGCCCGCGAAACGATGTCGGTTGCGGAGGTTGTTGCCAGTCTGCCTCAATCGGCCATGATCAAAGACAAAATGTCCATGAGCAAAGAAACACTTCTTAAGTCGATTGATCGGCTCAAAGATGGTTTGCAGGCGGAATCGTTGAGTCTGCTAGATGGTGTTCGATTGGACTGGAAGGATCGGTGGCTACTATTGCGAGGAAGCAATACCGAGCCCATCGTACGTCTTATAGCAGAAGCCCCCACCAACCTCGAAGCTCAGGATTTAATCGCCAGAGCCAAAAGTCTCATCGGCGCATCATGACACCAGAAGCACCGACCAACACACCCTTGCGACTTCATATAGGAGGTATGAGTTGTGCGGCATGTGTTCGTCGAGTTGAGCGAATTCTTCTGCGGATCGAGGGCGTGTCGAATGCTTCGGTTAACTTGGCAACCGAAGAAGCGTTTGTTGAAGGGGAGAAGCTACTCGACCAGACTGGCCTGATGCTGGGTGCCTTGGAAAAAGCTGGTTATCCAGGGCGTGTCATCGAGTCGGATACGTCACAGACGCAATCACAGGCCGACGAAACAGAAGAGCTCAGAGGGGAGAGTCGCCAAGAACTCGCCGCCTTGCGATCGCGCATCGTTTGGGCATCGCTTTTTACTGTGCCACTGTTTCTGCTCTCGATGGTGCCCATGTTCTGGAAGCCGTTGATGGATTCCATGATGGCTTGGCAATCGATGCAAACATGGAACATCATCGCCTTGCTCTTATGTTTGCCTGTTCAAATTTGGATCGGCTTTCCTTTTTATCGTTCCGGGATCAAGAGTTTGTTATCGGGCTCGCCAGATATGAACACACTGGTGCTCCTGGGGACCAATGCTGCTTTTGGCTATAGTTTGGTCGTGACCTTTGTTCCTCAATGGTTGCCAGCCGATAGTCAACATGTCTATTACGAATCGTCTGCAGTGGTTATCACCTTGATACTGATCGGCAAGTATCTGGAGCTCAGGGCTAGAGGTGAGGCGACTCGCGCGATGCAAAACCTATTGGCGTTGCAACCGAGTCTTGCAACAGTCCAGAGAGATAACCAGTGGATTGAGGTCGACGTCTCTTTGATTCGCGTTGGAGAGTTAGTCGAAGTCAAAGCAGGAGCCAGTGTTCCGCTCGATGCCATCGTGGAATCGGGCGGTTCGTATGTAAATGAAAGCATGATAACTGGTGAGCCGATCGCAGTCGCCAAGCATGTTGGTGATAAGGTGATCGGAGGAACGATCAATGGCAACGGTGTGTTGCAATGTCGCGTCACTCACACCGCCAAGAGTAGTACGTTAGCCAGAATCACAGACATGGTTCGTGCCGCGCAGAGCACCAAGCCTGAGATTCAGTCGGTTGCCGATTCCGTGGTGGCTTACTTTGTGCCGATCGTCATGCTGATCGCGCTCGCAACGTTTTTCGCATGGTGGTTGCTAAGTCCTAGTGGTTTCGAATACGGAATGATCCACGCTGCCGCCGTGCTGATTGTCGCTTGTCCGTGCGCGATGGGTTTGGCTGTGCCGATCAGCATTATGGTCGCTTCAGGAACGGCGGCCAAACGGGGTGTATTGTTTCGCAATGGTCCGGCAATCCAGAGTTTGGCGCAAGTCGATGTGATAGCGTTGGACAAGACGGGGACCATTACAGAGGGAAAACCAAAGCTATATGAGATTGAGTCATTCGGTTCGCTTGCCCGGGACAATTCCCAATTCGAACACGATCTTTTGGGGATGCTCAGCGAATTACAGGCAGGTTCTGAGCATCCGTTAGCCAATGCCATCTTGGAAGCGGCCGAAGCTCACGGTGTCGGCATTCCAAAACGATTAGCAAATATAAAGGTTTATCCCGGGCTAGGCATATCTGGGCAGCTTCCTGACGGCAAGAGTTTGTACGCTGGTTCGGAACGATTCCTCAAGGAGTGGCATGTTGATACGAACAAGCCCAGCCTACGTCGATCAAATTGGGAGAAAGTCGGTGCAAGCTGGTTTTATGTTGCCCTCGATCGCGAATTGATCGCTCTGGTTTCTGTGACCGATACCGTCAAGGAAACGGCCGGCAGTTCCATACGATTCTTCAAGCGGAATAACATGACACCGTTGCTCCTGTCAGGTGACCATGCGGCTGCATGCGGCTACATCGGGGAACAAATAGGCATGGAGCGAGATAACATTCACGCCGAGTGCACACCGGCCTCGAAAGCGGAAATCGTTCGCGACAAAATGCGAGTCGGGCGCAAAGTGGCCTTTGTAGGGGATGGACTCAACGACTCTTTAGCACTCTCCTGCGCCGATGTCGGAGTGGCCATTGGAACAGGGACAGATCTCGCGATCGAGTCGGCTGACATCGTGTTGATGCGAGGAGATTTGATCAGTCTCTGTGAGGCCATCACGATTTCTCGGGCGACCATGCGAAACATCAAGCAGAATTTGGCATGGGCTTTCGGCTACAACATATTGCTCATACCGCTCGCAACCGGCATGTTCAAACCGTATGCGGGGTTAGAGTTTTCTCCGATGCTCGGGGCGTTAGCGATGAGTCTTTCGAGCTTTTTTGTTGTTAGCAATGCGCTGCGGCTTCGGAACATCCGCTTCTCCCAATCGGATTGAAAGCTTTTTTCCGGTGGAACTAAGTGGCAGTTCGGAGAGTTCTGCGAGAGAGCACCACCGATGCTCGATGTTCGTTTGGTCTGAGGTTGTTTGGTCTGAGGTTGATTTGATCTCGGGCAAATTCTCGGAGACTTGCCACGGTCCGTCGACGAGACCGTGAAAACAACGCAACGTGATTTTGTAGCGAGTCACACCATGCTTGATCGGTGATGATTCCGTGGTTATTTTGTATCGGATGCAAAAGCGTTTCGCGAACTCGGCTTTCAGATGCTGCTCGATTTGAGGTTCTGTTTTGCAGTTTGTGACACAAAACCTGGGAAAATCCCACAACCCCGCCCATCTTTCTCCCGGTCCGCAACGACGCATCAAAAACTCTCGCTGCGTATTTTGGATCATCAAAACCGCTTCTTGTCGTTCCTCGTAAATCTTAGCTGGCTTCGGTGAAGGTATTTGTTCTTGTTCGTTATGCTTGTAGGTCGGGCAATATTTCGCGAGAGGGCATTCGGTGCACCGAGGTGTTTTAGGCGTGCACACTTGAGACCCAATCTCCATCATGGCTTGGTTAATCTCTCCGCTACCTGGACCATCAGGCAAAAACGATTCCGCAAAATTCCAGAGTGCTGTTTGAACGGGGCGTTCGGTCAATTGGCCAGGCAACCGGAGCAATCTCGCGTACAAACGTTGCGTGTTGGCTTCGACGATGGGATAAGATTGATCAAAGGCAAAGGAGAGAATGGCTCCTGCGGTGTAGCGACCAACGCCAGGCAAATCGAGCACCTGAGAAAAGTCGCTCGGAAAGGTCCCGTGATAAGTGTCGCGAACTACTTTGGCAGCCGCGTGCAGCTGCTTGGCCCGACGATAGTAACCCAAGCCCGCCCAGTGCTGGAGTACGAGTTGCTCGTCGGCATTTGCTAGCGAAATAATGTCCGGAAAGGAGCTGAGGAACTTGTGGTAGTACGGAATGACGGCAGCGACGACTGTTTGTTGGAGCATGATTTCGCTGACCCAGATTCGGTAGGGATCGCGAGTCGATCGCCATGGGAGGGGGCGTCCGTGTTGCTCGAACCACTTTATGGCCGCAGTGCGCAGATTCGATAGTTCCGGTTTGGACCAACGCTTCATGTAGGTTTCCTGAGAATCGCCTTTCATTGACTTGTACGGTTGCCGAGATCTCCATCATGTAGACAGCGAGTTTACGCTAGCAATCAGAATGCAAGAATCCCGATTCGACATTTTGGTTCCACAAAATTTTTCCGCCGAATGATCTAGATCCCACACGGGCAAGTTTCCTATTGTTACCCCCGGGCAGGGGCTTGTTGTTTTAGTCGATATTGGTCGTACAGCGAACATAGAATGGGCACTCCTGCTCGTTAAATGGGGCTCGAGAGTGGCCAAGCTTACTAAATCAGCTACGAGCCCTAGAGCCTTGGTATTAGCTAACGGAATGCATTGGGATTATTGGAGCGGTTGCTCTCATTACGAACAAGATATGGACCGCACATGAGTTCTTTCTCGGCAAAACCAAGTGGACAGGATGCTCCGAATCGTGTTTGTCTATTTGTCTGCCTATCATTCTTGGTCGTCGCGACCGGCTGTGCAGATGGGCCTTTTTATCACATGAAGAAGCTCAATCCGATCATCGTTCAGCAGTGGAACGAGGATAAAAAAAGAGCGGCGATATATGAAGATCGCATTACGGAATTCGACCAACTCAAATCACAAATCGCAGCGTATTCTCCGGAAGACCGATCGCGATACATTGAGACACTGACTCAGAAATCGATCCACGATACGTCACCGGAGATACGTCGGCGAGTCGCTATGGTGTTGGAAGAGGTTCCCGATGATAGCCGATCCATCGATGCATTGGTCAAATTGTCGCAAGACAAAAACGAAAAGGTAAGGATGACGGTTGCCAAATCGCTTGCCAAAACCACCGACTCAACCGCAACGCAAACGTTATTGTCCATGGCCTCAAAGGACAAGAGTCAAGCGGTCAAGCTGTTAGCGATCGAATCGCTCGGCTATCACAAGACAGAAGAAGTTAAGACGTTTCTAGCTCAGCAATTGAACGATCGCTCTCCAGCAACGCAATCGTCCGCAACGATAGCCCTCAAAGAACAAACCGGTGTTGATTTTCGCGGCGATGTTGCCAAATGGAAGCAATACATGAACGGTGAGAACGTCGAGCCAGAAGTACCGAGCTTGGCCGATCAAGTCATGTCAATATGGCGATGATTCGCTATTGATTCTTTAACGGCTCGTTGCACTGAACTACTAAGCTGGTGATTCCATGTTTACAAAAACGAACGCTCTGGTTTTCGGTCTTGTTTGTTTGGTTGCGAGGTTGGGAATCGCTCAAGAATCGATCGAGGTTTCGCCTGGGGCTACGCTGCCTAAGTTGTCGATTGCTCAGTGGGTTACAACGGGTGGGTTGAATCCGAAATCGCTGTCGAGCTTCGAACGAGACAAAATTTATGTCGTCGAGTTTTGGAGCACGGAATGCGACGGGGCTGTGCCTGGATTTTTGCACTTGGCAACTCTCAAGCAAACCTATGCCAAACAGGATGTCCGATTTGCGTTGATCAGCCATGAATCGGCAGAGACCATTCGGTCCTTTTTAAAAGGATCAGCTCAGACTGCCGACGGTCAATTGGTCGCCTATCAGCAACTGGCTTCGTCTTTGGCGATCGGATCGGATCCGGATCGATCGGGGCACGCTGGTTACTTGGGTAAGGAAAACTTCGAATCGTTGCCCTGGGTGTTTCTGATCGGGCGTGATGGAAAGTTGGAATGGCACGGGCACCCCAGTGAATTGGATGTGGTTCTCGATGCGGTGGTCGGCGGACGATGGGATCGCAACAAAATCGAACGAGACCAGAAACTGATGGGCGAGATCCAAGAGTCGTTGGCCAAATTGACCAAAGCCAGGGATTGGCAGGGGGCCATTCGCGAGTTGGATCGATTCCTCGGAATGACGGACGATCCTCGAATCACGTTTGGATTGTTAAAGAGCAAAGTCGAGATTTATGCTCGCTCGGGAAACTCCGCTACGGAAATTTCTAAGGTCGTCAAGAAATTGTTTTTGGTTAGTCGCGAGGAGCCACTTTTCTCGCACGACGTTGCAAACACGGTGTATCAACTCGCAATGCGAGGACATGTTAAAGATCGGGCGTCAATCGATTATGCGGTCGAGGGCTTAAGCGTTGCCATTGGCCAGATTGATGACGGGTCGACAAAGTCGGGAATGCTGCATACATTAGCCAAGCTCGAAGGATTAATCGGGAAAACTGAGCTGGCGATTGAGCATCAGAAACAAGCGATTGAGCTTGCAGATGAAAGTCAAAAGCCCGCATTAAAAGCTTTTCTCGCCACATTAACATCTCAATCTACTGTACCACGATAGACGAATGTCACTTCCCATTGCTGTGTTGATATCAGGTGGCGGTTCAACGCTCAAGAATCTGATCGACCGGCGTGATGCGAATAGGCTGGATATCGATATTCGATTCGTGGTTAGTTCCCGTTCTGATGCGGGTGGACTGCAACACGCTGCGGCAGCCAATATCCCAACCATCGTGGTGCCAAAAAAGAAATCCATTGCGGCGGATCTGCATTCGGAAGCGATCTTCCAACCGATTCGGCAGTCCGGTGCAAAACTGGTCGTGATGGGTGGATTCTTGCAACATGTGTTGATTCCGCCCGACTTTGAGAATCGAGTTATCAACATCCACCCTTCGTTGATTCCTGCTTTTTGTGGTCAAGGCATGTATGGGTTGCGGGTCCACGAGGCCGCGATTTCGTTCGGTGTTAAGATTTCAGGCTGCACCGTGCATTATGTCGACAATCAGTATGATCACGGGCCGATCATTCTTCAAAAGGCTTGTGAGGTTTTTGAACAAGACACTGCACTGGACCTGCAAAAGAGAGTCTTGCAACTAGAGTACGAAGCACTACCCGAAGCGATCGCAAAGATCGCTCCGAGGTTCTAGATTTGTCTTTTCGTTAAGCCGAGCGTGTAAAGCCCGATCGCTTATTCTTTAACGTCGCGTACATATTTGTTGAGCCATGCAACCATTTCCGCGTGAGTGTGCAACACGGACTCTCGTGCAACATAACCGTGGCTCTCGTAGGGTAGCATCACTAAACGTGTGTTGCCGCCATTGCCTTTAACGGCTTGGAACATTCTTTGTGATTGGATCGGAAAGGTGCCGGGGTTGTTGTCATCTTCACCGTGAATCAAAAGAAGTGGCGTCTTGATCTTGTCCGCATACATAAACGGCGAGACCTTTTCGTAAACGCCTTTAGCTTCCCAGATGGGGCGTCGTTCCGATTGAAAACCGAAAGGAGTTAAGGTGCGGTTATAGGCACCACTTCGCGCAACTCCCGCTTTAAAGAGGTCGCTATGTGCTAGTAAGTTTGCCGTCATAAAGGCACCGTAGCTGTGTCCACCCACGGCGACGCGATTACGATCCGCGACCCCTAGTTCGACAGCATGGTCGATCGCCGCTTTCGCCGCATCGACAATCTGTTCGATAAACGTGTCGTTCATGGTTTCGGGATCACCGATGATTGGCATCGTCGCATTGTCCATGATCGCGTAGCCTTGTGTGAGCAGAGACAGGTGGCTTATGCCGCTAATGCGAGTGAACGCCGATGGGTTCGCAGAGACTTGTCCGGCTGTAGCCGCATCGTTGAACTCGAGCGGGTAGGCCCAGACCAAGAGTGGTAGTTTGGTGCCTGGTTTGTAGTCAGCTGGCAGATAGAGAGTCGCCGATAGAGGCACACCATCTGGGCGTTGATACTTTACAACTTGCTTCTTGATCTCGCGCAGCTGCGGAACGGGATCTTGGAAATCGGTCACTGCGATTTCGGAGCCATCTGCTAGATCCTTGAGAAAATAGTTAGGAGGTGCAGTCGGGGACTCGCGTCGCGTGATGAATTTCGGCGCTTTGCCCGATGATCCCGTAACGACACTCACCACGCTCTCCAGGGTTCCAGGAGAGCATCGCCACAAGCGTTCGGTTTCGAGGGTGACCAAATTCTTGCGGTCGAGGAAAGGCAAATTGCCTTCGGGGCTGGCACCTGTTCCGGACATGTAGACCCAGTCCCCGTCTTGGGCAACGACGGGTGAACCGCTCGGATTTGGTTTCGTCAGCATACGGCCCGGATCTCCGTAGATGTCTCGCTGATTGCGATCGATAATGGTCTTGGGCGGTGCATCGATTTGTTTTGTTTGGAACAGGAGCGAACGGACCCAACGTCGATCACGATCAAACTCGGTCGTCATCATCAGTCCTGGATCGGAAAAGTAGGACCAACCGGAAAATCGATGCTCTAGCTTTACCATGTTTTCGGGCTCGGATTGAAAGGGGGCAGACAGTCGTTTGAGTTGCTCCCGGAAAGGGACTTTGTTTTTCGGGTCGCCACCGTCCAACGCTTCGGTCCAAACGAGAGTCGCGGGGGAGTTTGGTTCCCAGCGAATCGAGCGTCTTCCGAGCCGAACTCCTTCGATAGGAATGTTCTCTTCGAGAGGGACATCCGCCACTCGGTAAATTTCTTC
>JALOQS010000143.1 GCA_025459355.1 Pirellula sp. | reverse complement strand
TACCTCGACTGAGAGAAGTCGGTCGGCAAATCTTCGCCTCAAATTGTGATCAATAAAACTCGTATCAACGTGTGCCAGTGTATCGAGTTTCAGATGTTCAGCGATTTGGCTTGGTAAGTGATTTGCCAACAGCGACCGCGCGGCATCGATCTGCTGCAGCGTCTGATTGAGCAACCGATCGTGGGGAGATTGGATCCCTTCATCACGAGATGACTCGGTAGATTGTGGCGTTTCGGGGTCGTTAGTTTGATTCATGTTTCGAATTGTAATCGAAAAATTCACGGAAAATGTGGTACTCGCTATGGCGGGCTAGCACCAGTGACAAACATCGAGTAATTCTTGCTGGCTTGCCGTATACTTACAATGTAGCCTCACTATGGAGCAGAATATGCGGTCGGAAAAAGTTGGCGGAATCGTTCACGTTTATCAGAAATTCAACCCCTCGGAATTTCCAAGCCCCACATCGGAACCACCCGATTTGGTTAGCGGTGCGTTCGAACACGCTCTTACCTACGGTAGCTACCGCGAACTTACCGAAGAAGAACTGGCTAACGCTGTTCGCCTCGACCCTAGCCAAATCGCTGGCCTCGGGCCTAGCCTCGACTCCATCCGCAAAATGCTCGAGGAACGTAAACGAAAAATCCTCGAAACGTACTCCATCGATGGTCTCGACAAAAAAGCAGCTCAACGCTTCGAAAAAACCGCGAAACGATTCAAACCACCTAATGATCTAGCACGCGATTACCAACAAGCTGTCAACTCGAAACAACTCTACTTGCTCGAGCAACTCTGGTATCGCTCGGATCGCTCAGCCCCGAACTTCTCTGCTCAAGTGCTCCATACCATGGAGGCGCTCACGGACTTGTACGAGATCGAAGAACTGCACGCCAAGTATCAGTTCACCGGTGACGAACGTCTCGATATTCCATCCGCTATCGAGACGAAGAAACTCCTTGAGAAGATCGACGAACTGCTTCGCCAAATCGAGGAAGCATCCAAGAATGCTCAGCTCGCTGTCATCGATATGGAGTCTCTGTCTGATCTCTTCCCCGAAGCCGATCTGAATCAACTCAATGATCTACGAGACCAAATCAGCGAAATGGTCCGCGAACAAGCCGAACGACAAGGACTAGAACGGGGCGAAGGTGGCCAATACCATTTAACCCCTCAAGCCTACAAAGCGTTTCAATCTCGCCTGCTCGATCGTATCTTCTCAAACTTGACCGCTTCCCGGTCGGGACGTCATGAAGGACGCATCGTTGGAGACGGCAGCGTTGAATTGCCGAGTACCAAGCCGTACGAGTTTGGGGACTCGATTGCCAACCTTGATACCACACAATCTATTCTCAATGCTGCCATCAAACGGCCGGGCGAAAATCCCATTCGTTTACGAGTCGAAGATTTAGAAGTCTACAAGACCAAGAACACTCCGAAGTGTGCGTCGGTCGTCATTATGGATATGAGTGGTTCGATGCGGTACGACGGGCAATATCGCAATGTAAAGCGAATGGCTCTCGCGCTCCAAGGTTTGATTTCAACTCAGTATCCTGGCGATTTTTTGCGGTTCGTCGAGATGTATTCGGTGGCCAAGATGACACGACCCGGTGAGATACTCGATCTAATGCCCAAACCGGTCACGATTCACAATCCTGTCGTGCGACTCAAAGCGGACATGAGCGATCCTCGCGTTAGTGAATACGACATTCCAACACACTTTACGAACATTCAGCACTCGCTTCGACTGGCAAGGCAGAATCTGGCGACGGCCGACACGGTGAACAAGCAGATTGTGTTGATCACTGATGGTTTGCCCACGGCTCACTTTGAAAACGAAACGTTGTTCTTGTTATATCCACCCGACATCCGCACCGAGCGGGAAACCATGCGAGAAGCGATGGCCTGCGCAGCCGAAGGAATCCGCATCAACATATTCTTGGTCCCCAGTTGGTCGCAATCCGAAGAGGACATTCGCTTTGCACACCGCATGGCGGAACAGACCAAGGGACGAGTCTTTTTCACCGCAGGGAACGATCTAGATCGGTTCGTGTTGTGGGATTATGTCGACCGCAAACGAGAAATTTTGTAACGGACGGTCGTTTGACTTATTCGTACTGAAGGGCGGATGAAACGTTGATGCGAGCTGCTCGTTCGGCTGGTATCATCGATGCAACGATGATGATCACGAGTTCAAAAATCAGTCCGCCAATCAGCAGCCACGGATAAATGCGAAACTCAATGCTTCTCCCGATGACTTGATAGGAGGGTAGGTTGATCAAGTAAGCGATCCAGATGGCCATCAACGCTCCCGGCAACAAACCTATCAATCCGATGATCAACGCTTGAGAAACGATCATCTTGCGAACTTGATTACGAGTCATAGCTACCACTCGTAGCATGCCGATTTCACGAGTTTGCTCAAGAATATTCATGGCCAAGGTATTAACTAAACCAAAGGCCGCGATGACGAAACACAACCCTAAAACGGCCCACAATCCACCCGTGACCCCATCGCGCGTCCCTTTGATGATCGATACCAGATCCGCATAGGACTGAAACATCAACGAGTTCTCGACGCATATCGCTTTAAGCTTCTTCTCTAGCTCGGCATGTTGGCTAGGGTCGGCTCGGACGACAATCGCATCTAAGCCTTGAGCATTTAACAGCTCTTTGGCAACGTTCTCCTCCAAGTACATCGTCAGGCCTCCGGCGATGTATTCGTTGGTTACGCCGATAACCGGGATATCCTTGATGCCTGAAACCGTTTCGAGTGGAATGGTGTCCCCGACATGAATTCCCATTCGCTGGGATAGCACGGAGCCCAGCACTGTTCCACCATTTTTGATACCGTCCAAGACCTCGTTCGAAGCCCCTTCGGTCAAGTCAAAAAAATCTTGTTTCGGAGAGTTGAACTTTCTGATCACGACCATGACGGTTCGATCGCCAACTTTAGAATTCACGAAATCCAGTGTATCGACTAGCGACACGCCCGGCATGCGAGCAATCTGTTCCGGCAAATCGAGAGGCATATCTGCTGTCGCCCCGGTATTCATGTCGGGCATCGCTGCTCTAATGAAAAAATCACCAACGATCGCTCTCTGGTACCATTGTTCGACATTGCCAACGTTGTCCAGAATCGTACTGGCCAAACCGAGAACGGTTGAGATCGCGATAAACACGGTACCGATCGTTAGGGAGCTGCGACCTCGATGACGAAGAATCTGTTTTCGAGCGAGCAACGCTTCAACCCCAATGAAGGGTGCAATCAGTTTCGCGACAACGGAGGTCAATTCCTCGATGATACCAGGTAGCAAAAAGACGATGCCCACCAACATGACGAGCGCGCCCGAAATAGCATGTCCATAGTCAATGATGCCACTCACCGAAAGTATCTGAATCACAACACCGATCGTGATCGTCGCACTACCGAAAATCAACCAACCTTTGCGGCTGCTGCCGAGTTCTCCCGCAGCCACCACTCGCATCGCTTCGGCTGGAGATAATCTGGAGGCTCGCAACGCAGGAAAGAAAGCCCCCAACGTAGCGACCATTATTCCTGCGACGAAAGCACCCACGAATGGCCAGGGGGTGAAAGGGCTTTGAGGAATATTGATCTGCAATAGCTTTGATGTGGATTCGTTGAGGATGCTAGCTCCGAAATACCCAACCACGCTGCCGAGCACGCCGCCAATGACCCCGAGCCATAGTCCTTCGCGAACAATCATCCACAACAATTGGCGTCTCAATGCTCCCATCGCTCGCAGAATCCCTAATTGACGTCGCCGCTCACCCACGTTCATTTGGAACGTGTTGTAAATGATGAATGCGGCGATGATCAAAGAAAAAGCAATGGCGAGTCGCAATCCCGATTCCGGAGCCTTGGTGATCTCCTCGGTCAACTGACTTCTGGCAGTCGGCTGTCTAATTTCGAGCCGATCAGGGGCACGGGTAGCGCTGTTCGCATTGGTGTTGCGAGGTTCGGCTTCGGATAACGAATTCGGATCGGAGTCGGATTCGGTTTGTAATGGAGAGGCCGCGGGCTGGTTGGCTGCTGTCTCCAATTGCGATTCAATGGCCTTGATCAATTTTGGAAGCGGATAGTCGGGGGCGGCCACGATTTGCAGCACGCCTAGCTTGCCGTTGGCTCGGGACCAACGTTGCACCGACCGTAATTGCACTTGGATCGGACCCGATTGAATCGCCGCGCTCGCATCGAGGGCTTTGGAGATGCCGACCACGGTGACTTCTTGCGAACGGCTCAAGGTCTGGATAAAAAACTTTGAGCCGATCTTTAATCCAGCCGATTCGGCGAGTTGTTCATCAATGACGACGGAATTTCGATCGTTCTGTTCGTACGTTAGCTCGCGGCCGTCGATGATTCGAAAGTCACGCACTTGTTTGTCGAGCTCCGGCACAACCCCTAAAATTTGAAGGCGAAACGTCTTGTTGGGCAACTGAGTTTGGGTCTCTGAGTCGTTCGCATTGTCGTTAGCATCGTTGCCCTCTTCTTTGTCGCTTGATGCCTCATCGAAGGTTGTCGTTGAGGATGATGGCTGAGGCACTGAGATTTGGACAAAGCGGCGGATGATGGGGGACGCGACTTTGACTCCTTCTAATTGGGCAATCGGCTCGAGCGGCTTGCCATCAAACCAGCCATCTGTAACAGAAACGATTTCGAGCGACGCATTGCCCGTAACGGTTTTGATCATCGCTTCTTGAGCGAGTCGAGCTGACTCCGTCGAAATCGATGTTGAGACAATCGCACCAACGCCAATCACGATGCTAATCAACGTAAGAAGACTCCTCAGCGGTCTGCTTTGGATCTCTCGTCGCGAGAGTTTACCTAGGGGCATTAGCGATTTCCCTCAGAAGCAAATTCACCGCCGTGCTGTTCACCGCCGTGCTGTTCGTAATTGGGGCGTAAGAAAGTCCCGGAATCTCCAGCAGGAAACCCGTGCTCAAAATCACTTTGGTTTAGATCGCGTTCGATCATTCCATCGCGAAAGAGAAGTAGTCGGAATGCGGATCTCGCGACTTTGGCATCATGAGTTACCATCACGATAGTGTGTTTGTGATCCGAGGCCAAACTGCGAAGCAATGCCGTCACTCGCTCGCTTTGTCGTGAATCCAAATTGCCTGTTGGTTCATCGGCCAATAGGATCGCGGGCTCGATAACAATGGCTCGGGCGACCGCCACTCTTTGCTGTTCACCGCCTGATAACCGCGAGGGGATGTGGCTGGCTCGATGAGAGAGTTCGACTCGTTCCAGGGCTTTGGCGGCCCTCTCGCGGGCTGTGCGACTGGGGACTCCATCTAATTCGAGCGGCAGCGAAACGTTCTCTAATGCCGACAAGGTTGGGATCAGATTAAAGGCTTGAAAGATAAAGCCGATGCGACGCCGCCTGAGCAACGTGCGTTGATCATCGGTAAGGTTGGAAATGTTGACCCCCTCGAGCATGACATCGCCCGACGTAGGTGGCTCGATGCCCCCGACGATGCTCATGAGCGTGCTTTTGCCAGAACCGGATGGTCCCATCAAGGCGACGAACTCACCGGGTTCGATGGACAGATTCACACCTCGCAAAACCTCAACAGCTACGTCCCCAACTCCGAACTGCTTACGAAGATCTCTCGTTTCAATAATCGGCATATAGTTGGATTGATGAGGGGATAAGGAAGGCCAGGACGCAAGAAAAAAATCTTGGTGTCCCTGGTTTCGAATCAATCGAAAAGCAACGGCCAAAGAACAAGTCGGCGTTTTCTATCACGAACGAGATTACCCGCCATGGCACGATTCGGCCCGCATTGTAATCGATTCTTTCTCAAGGCGGGAGCACCCGACCTGCGGGTGCGAAACAGGTTGACGAGAGCGACAGTTCGACCAAGGCGTTGGGCAATTACAGCAGACTATCGAGCAACAATCGCAGCTTACGCAGCTCTTGACGCATATCCATGTCATCCATCGGAATCATGTTAACGCATAATGCCCGATCGTAACCGACCGTTTGGAGTTGGGTGATCAAACGACCGTACTCGATCTCACCCTGCCCCACCCGAACCTGCAACTTGTCCTTTTTCGAGTCTCTCAAATGGGTGTGATAAACGTATTTGAGGAGCTTTTCGTAGTTTTTATTGCGGTGGTTGCTGCACAAGTAGTGACTCGGGTCCAGAGTGAGGCCGAGACCAGGAACATAGTCGCAAAGAGTTTTTACGGTGTCGGGATCTTCGCTAAGGCAACCTATCTGCCCTTTAATGGCTACTCTAGCCCCTCGTCCTTCAGCAATGCTGACGACGCGTTGCAAATGCTCCACCTCCTGATTGAACGGAGTACCGTGCTCTCCACTAGGGATGGTCAGGGTGACGACTTTGGTGGCTTTCGCAAGATCGCAAATTTTTTCGAAACGCTGGTAGTACTCCTCGCCTTCGACGCGAATCTTTACGTCGTAGCTACAAATATCCAGTCGGTGTGTGTCGCGAACCACGCGAAGAGACTCATCAAAATCCTCCACCAAGCGAGAAGGTGGCATTTGGATACCATTGTCATCCAATACAATCTCCACTGCGGTGAACTCGAGATCTGAGAGAATCTCGATGACCTCGGGAAGCGGGGTTTCTGGAAAACAACCTGTCGATGCTGCTACAATCACTTGATCAATCACTCCTTTGAGTCGAAAAAAGGCAGCTGCCTATTATCCAAGGGAATGTAGAACTGACAACCACGCTTTGCATTATGTTTTTCAAAAGCTCGCCATGACTTTCCCCAAACCGACTCGTTTCTCTACTTAATACCCGCGAAACACGCTATGGAACCCTTTGCCCCCATTACGTCGGCCAACGTGAACACGCCAGCCCAAAAGATTGAACGAACAACGCCGCTTCAGTTTATCCCGGGCATCGGGCCCCATCGTGTCTCGCTATTTCACAAGATTGGAGTGCATAAAGCGTCCGATTTGCTGTTTCTCTTCCCTCGGACTTACCAGGATGTGGCTCCCTATCAAGACATACTGCATCTGACGGAAGGGGAGAGGGCCACGGTCGTTGGGCAAATCGTTGATACCGATTCTCGCTATAGTTTTTCGGGGCGAGGCTGCTTTGGGATTCTCATTTCACTCCAAGGTGGCGGTTTCGTGAGATGTGTTTGGTACAACCAAATGTTTCGACAGGAGAAGCTCAAGCGGGGGATGAACGTTGTTGCCACCGGAACTCCCAAATCGACCGGCATCTCGTTCGAAATGCGTCATCCTGAAGTCTTGCTATTGGCTCCCGGTGAACAACCTCCCTCGCAACGCCCCATTCCTATCTACCCACTAACTGAGGGCTTGCTTCAAAAGCACGTTCACTCGGCCGTCAATGCTGCACTAGACTCTCTGGCGTCAACGCTCGACGAGGCTTTGCCGCAATCGCTGCGCCGACTGGCGGCTGATAAGCTCAAACTCCTGTCCAGCGATCAGTCTTCGCTTCATCAACCTCTCCTTATCGATCCAGATCCTCAGGCTCCGTTGGAACAAAACAAGAACATTACCGCTTCTCCCGTCGAAGAACTTTACTCCATCCAAGAAGCGCTTCGCAAGATTCACAATCCCGACTCCTTGCACGAGGCCCATCTAGCTCGTCAGCGATTCATCTTTCAAGAGTTGCTGGTGTATCAAATGGCTATCGCGTTACAACGAAGTCGATTCGATGCCGCAAAATCCGCCCCCTGTATCGAAGCCACCCCGATCATCCATTCGCGTATTCTCAAACGCTTTCCTTTTCATCTGACCAATGATCAATTGAGCGCAATCGAAGATGTTCGCCGCGACATGAATCGAGATGTTCCCATGAATCGGCTTGTTCAAGGAGACGTGGGAAGTGGCAAAACGGCTATCGCCCAATATGCGATGTTAAACGCCGTAGCCAACAAATACCAAGCTGCGTTGATGGTTCCGACGGAACTGCTGGCTCGCCAACACTTCGAACGACTATCCAAGCAACTCGCGAATAGCCAAGTGATGGTGGAACTGCTAACGGGCTCGTTGTCACAACGAGAACAAAACGAACTCCAACAACGTATTGCGATCGGCACCGTGGATATCGTCGTTGGAACGCAAGCGTTGTTGAGTAACCGAATTGAATTTCATAATCTCGGATTAGTGGTTATCGATGAACAACACAAATTCGGCGTGGCCCAACGAGCGGCTTTAAAAGAGTCTCGCATCGTTCCGCACTACTTAGTGCTATCGGCTACGCCTATCCCTCGCAGTATCGCGATGACGCAATTCGGCGATCTGGACGTTTCCATCATCAAAGATAAACCGCCTGGCCGCGCTCCGGTGCATACCTATCTTGGCTCGACCGAACAGCAAACCAGCTGGTGGGAATTTGTTCGTAAACAGATCCACGCAGGCCGACAAGCGTACGTGATTCTGCCTCGCGTCGAACAAGATTCAGAATCCGATTCGTTGGGTGCAGAACAAGTTTTCCAACAGTTAAGAGAAAACGAGTTTGCCGGAAACCGAGTTGGGTTGTTACATGGTCGCATGGATGGTGAAGAAAAGCAGAGGCGTCTCGATGAGTTTAACGCGGGAGAGATTCAATTGCTAGTAGCAACAACCGTCGTTGAAGTCGGTATCGATGTGCCTAACGCGACGATTATGACCATTCTGGATGCGGATCGATTGGGGCTCGCACAACTTCACCAGCTTCGCGGTCGCGTCAGTCGCGGAGGTACACCGGGCTACGTTTGTGTGTTTCCTCGAAGCGGTGTCGATGCAAAGGAAAATGAACGACTGAAAATTTTTGCCTCAACCGAAGATGGCTTTCAACTGGCCGAAGAAGATCTCAAACTGCGAGGCTGGGGGGATTTGCTGGGACTGAAGCAAGTCGGTTCGGCATCGCTTCGCATTGCAGATTTGGCGAGAGACGGTGATGTGCTCACCATTGCTCGCGAAGTCGCACGATCCATCATTGCGAGTGACCCTGGGCTCGAAGACCCGTCGTTCGAAAGATTGCGAAAACAGATTGTGGGGCGTCACGGCTCAGTGGCTTCCTTTGGCGATGTCGGATGATTGCTTCATAAAAGATCTAAAGATTCGCCGTCCTCGTTATCGGCAAGAGCTAGTCATTCTAGATTGGCAATTCGATTGTTAGTGACAGAGGCCTACCACAAGGGCGAAAACCCAAGTGGTTGATTACAAGGTCGTCATTCATACGAAGCGATCTTATCTATGGCTGGATTGCTCCACTCCGTTTCGATGTGGGGCTTCGATGTTGAGCACCGATCACGGGTACTGAACAGTTAAGCCCTTAGTGCAAACGCGAGAATCACAGCGACTAGAACCAGCAGGAACAGCCCGAGGATAATAAAGGTGACTATCTTGCCTGCCGTATCGAGTTTCTTCGTGTCGGCATACCCCTCTTGGCAAATCAAACATCGAATACCGACCACGAGATTAGCAATCGGTACTAGCATCAACAAACGCAATCGGTACTAGCATCAACAAACACCACCACGGATTCATTCCGATGTTCTGAAGTCGATAATAGACTGGAATAAATGATATGGCTACAAAGAACAGTAATGCGACAAGAACTAATGCCTGCAGTGACTCATTGTTCGCCATGGCTGTGAGAACCACGTTTTGAGTTATCCCCAATCCAAACGCGATCCCTAGATAAGGTAACCTTCGGATTCCGCCATAATGGCGAACGCCTGTGACGGGAGAAAGACTTTGGTCAAATGCTTGGGGGGAACTATAGGGGTTGTCCATTGAGACATTCCTTTCTACTAGGCTCATGGAATGACCAATCAACAAATGCTGACTGAAGTGCCAGCCAAGTCCTGTTGGTCAAGCCGTTCGAGCACAGCTTGCTAAAAACTCACAACTTTAC
>JALOQS010000429.1 GCA_025459355.1 Pirellula sp. | reverse complement strand
ATGCTTCAGTCAATCGATTTATCTTGGGTTGGTTCATTAACCAGAATGTCCTAAGCGACGATCGCCGTTGTTAGCGAGCGGAAAATCGCATGAGATACTCTTGTCGTTGCTTGCCGTTTTGCTTGGAAACTCGCAAAAAAACTTGGCCGTTTACGATGGCTGGGCTCGCAAAGGCTTCGTCACCAACTTTGTTCTTGGCGATCTCGATATAGCGAGAGGGATCTGCTTTGAACACCCATAGATCACCAGCCTCATTCGCCCAGTAGATTCGATCACCTACCAAGACTCCCGATGCGCTGACTGGTCCAGATAGTCGCTGCACCCACTTCTCTTCGCCGGTCTTGGCATCCCAACAATAAAGCCGGCCGCTATCTGTGAGTGAGTAGAGGTGCCCTTTGGTGGCAACCATCGATTGCTCATAGGCCTTTTGACGATTTCGCCAAAGGACTTTACCGGTTTGCATTTCGATTCCGATCGTTTCCGAATTCGGATACCCGCCACTCGCGAATACGACTCCATCATCCCAAACGGCAGTACCGCATGTCGCCATAGTGGTCCCCTTGGTGGCCCAAATCAATTCCCCATTCTTGGGATCGTACGCCGAGACGCTGTCCTGTCCGCTAATAAACAAGTAATCTTTCCCCTTGTAAGACGTAACGACAGGAGAAGAAAACGAAATAGACTCCAATCGTTTCGTCGTCCAGTTTCGTTTGCCGCTGGATCGTTTCATGGAAACAATCGATGAGGGGCCGTCATACTCGTAAGCCACAATCAAATCATCACCGTATACGACCGGTGACGGTGCATAGCCATACTCGTACATCTTAGGGTTGAAGCGATCGATCTTCTCTTCCCAAATCCGTTCACCATCCAGTGAAAGGCAGAGAGCCCAAACCGCTTCGTGATGAAATAGCGTCAAATAAAGACGTTCGCCGTCGCTAGCCATAGTCATGGACGCTTCGGTGTTTTTGGGGTGGTTCTTGTTGGGGAATCCACCTTGATTGAGCTGAGTCTTCCAGACTTGCTTACCTGTCTCTCGATCGAACCCAAGTGCGAAATGAGTTTGTGATGACTCATCTGCGGTGAGCAAGTAAACGAGATTGCCGACCACAATCGGTGAACTGTGGCCTCTGCCAGGAACAGGTGTTGACCAGTCTGAATTTTGCCCCTCTACAAGCTTCGATGGAGCTTGGTCAGATCCCGACGCATGTCCATCGCGAGTTGCTCCGCGCCACCAAGGCCAATCTTTAGCAGCATCAATTTTTGGAAATGAATCCAGGCTAATTTGTGCATGCAATGATGGCACGCCCATCACCGCTAGGCCCGTCGCCAGTAACATCCGAGCCGACACACTGATTATTCTTCGTTTCATAGATCTACTCATTAACAAAAAGATGCACCGGATCTGATTCCAGGAGAAAACGGCCTAACTCCGTTCACTCCTTAGAAACTATCCTCTGACCCAAGCCGAAATGTTGACCACGTCATTGAAAATGACGAGCCCCATTAAGCCGAGCAACATGAGAACGCCGAGCAATCTCATGCGAGCCTCAAACTCTTCGTCCGCAGGTTTGCCAAAGATGGCTTCATAAGTCAAAAAGACCATGTGACCACCGTCAAGGGCCGGGATCGGGAGGAAATTGATAATGGCCAAGTTCGCACTAAGCATGGTTAAGAACATAAGCAACGGCGAAAAGCCTTTCGATGCGGCGTCGTTGGCTTCTACCGCGATGGCACCTGGTCCGCCAAGCGCTGAGAGTGGAAGCTTTCCTCGAACGAGCAGCCATAAAAACTCGAGAACATTCCCTCCTCGTCTGACCAACTCGGAAACACCCAGTGCCAACGCGTCTTTCGGTGAATCGACTTGATAATTGCTGCTGAGGGGCGCGAACTCGTAGCCGCGATCCGGCCAGCTAATCGATTCATCCATGTGGACGGAAACTTTGACCGGGTTTACTTTCCCGTCTCGCTCTAAAACGATTTCAACAGGCATTCCAACCTTCATCATTTGCATCAACGTGGAGATGTAATGCATGTTGCGAGTCTTATCGATCTTCATCGCTAGTTGCAGTGATTTAGCATCTTTAAGGACCTCAGAGTAATACGCTTTGTCTTCCTCCGAAGTCGGCAACACTTGTGATTGAATGATCACGTCTCCCGCTTTGATGCCAGCCTCGTCCGCTTTGGAACCGGTCGCGACGCCCGACACGATGTTGCTGATGGAATAGACCAATCCACTACCTGGCAACTCCAGCCCGACTGGCCCAAAGGTCAATTCAGAAAGTGGGATTTGGAACTTGGTCGGAACAGTCCAAGCAAAATCGAATTGCGTGCCATCTGATTTTTTGAGAGTGACATTTGTCTGTTGTCCTGCTTTGGCTGCGATATCAAAGGTGAGTGCAAAGGCATCGCGAATGGGATTACCTTCCCATGCCACAATTTCGTTGCCCGATTCGACACCCGCTTGTGCTGCGAGGGAGTCTTTGCCCACGGCCACGACGGGCCCTGGCTTTAAGTAAAAACCAAGAGTCTTCATGGGGAT
>JALOQS010000142.1 GCA_025459355.1 Pirellula sp. | reverse complement strand
GAGCTCGTAGGCTACGAATAGCGTGAATAGGTTCTTGGAAAAGGCTGCAATGGTTGCTGCAAAAATGGCCAATGCAAAACAACCAAAAAAGCGAGTTTGGTTATCTTCATGATTCGATCTCATGTAACCGACAGCATACACCGTTGTCAAAATCCATAGGCCGGATGCGACTAAAGCAAACAGCATCCCCAGCGGTTCAATCGAAAAAGCGATTCGGAAACCGGGCATTACCTCCAGTCCCTCCCAACCAACCTGTTGACCCGAAAAAACCACCGAAGCGAGACGAATATTGATCCCAAAGAGAATGCACGCCAGGACGACCGTGGTGGAATCTCTCAGGTTCGAGTTGAACGATAACAGGTAATTGAAAACCAGTACGACCAGGGGCGTGGCGATCGCTGCAATCAGGAGTTGTTCGTGCGTCACTTTACAACCTCCTGCAAAAGCATCTCTGCGGCTTGCTGAGCAATGCCCAACGAATAATCAGTCCAGCATCCGAACACAAACATGACTGCAATCAATCCGTAGGTAGGAATGAGCATCGAAATCGGCGCTTCTTTTGCTTGCTGGACTTTTTCACTTGGTTCACCGAAATACAGCACTTCAACGACCTTCCAAACATAAATGACCGCTAGGATGGAACTGAGTAGCAAACCACCAGCCAAGAACCATTTCTCTTCACCAGACAATGCTAATAGCAAAGTCCACTTGCTAATAAAACCGGCTGTCAAGGGAACGCCTATCAGCCCCAAACCCGACAGGGCCCAGGCGAACGACGTCCATGGCATTTTCTTACCATGAACAACGCTGCCTTGATGACCGCGTGATTAAACATGTGAACAATCGCGCTGCTGAGCCCCATGACGTTGATTAGATTGACCCCGAGCACCATGTATCCCAACTGAGCGACACTCGAATAGGCGAGTATCTTCTTGACGTTGTTTTGAAATATTGCAGTTAGCGACGCAATAAAGATTCCCAAAAAGGAGAGCAGAATCAGCTCGTACCTCATGGGCAAAAGATCGAACGAGAATTCGATCGTAAAGACTCCGAAAATCAACCTTATCAATGCGTAAACAGCGACCTTGCTGGCTGTCGCTGCTAAAAAGCAGGTGACAATGTTGGGAGCATAAGAATACGCATTCGGAAGCCATTTGTGTACCGGAAAGACAGCCATTTTGATCGCTAGACCTACCGTCATAAATGCCAAAGCAACTCGCAACGTTCTAGTGGCTGGCAACACTATGATCCCTTGGCCGTTAACCCCTTCTGATTCCACCAAACGGCTTGCAATATCGTTCATGTTGAGAGTACCGGTTACCTGATAAAGCAACCCAACCCCAATCAAGAAGAACGTTGCTCCGATCGTGCCGATAAACAGATATTGCAAAGCTGCCAATACCGCTCTGCGATCTCTACCCAAACTAATCAACGCATAGGTTGATAACGATGAGATTTCCAAGAACACGAATACGTTGAAAAGGTCACCCGTTAACGTGATTCCAAGTAGACCCGTTAAGCAGGTTAAATACAAACTGCAGAAATAGTGCTGTCTCGACGCAGGGATCTCTACCTCCAGCAATCGTGGGGCATAGGCGAGAACCAGTGCCCCCATTCCCGAAACAAACATGGCCACAAATGCGCTTAATGTGTCGGCTACGAACTCGATCCCGTACGGTGGCGCCCAATTCCCGATGTGATAACTGATCTTGCCCGTCTGCAATACGTGTCCAAGCTGAAACAACGAAATTGCGAACGTGATCCACGAAACGAGCAGCGCAAAAACGTAAACGACTCGTCGATGCCCCAGCAGTAAACACGCCGGTGCTGCCAAAAGCGGAATGGTGACCATCAAAATTGGCAAGTGGTTCATCGTGGCTCACCCCGATCCATCGCCAGTGCTTCATCCTCTTCGATCGTCCCGTACTCCTCTCGCACACGCACTATCAACGACAAGGCGACTGCGGTTGTGCCGATACCAACCACGATCGCGGTTAACATCAGTACGCTCGGCAACGGATTGGTGTAGATGGTTGTGTCGACAAATGGCTTTTCCTCCGGATCCTTTGTCGAATTCTCAGCAGAAGTCTCCGTTGCATTCGCTGCCGTCTCGTGTGAACCGTCCGAGCCATGCGAACCGTGATCGTCATGATGAGCGAAATGCTGAGCAATCTCCGATTTCACAATCGGGGCCGTCCCTCCGTCCACCTTTCCCATCGTGATGTACATCAAAATGACGGCGATCTGAAAGATGTTTATACCGATAACTTTTTTGATAAAGTTATGTCTCGCAATCACCATATAAAACCCAGTCATCATCAAAAAGATGACCACCCAATAATTGAAGAGTCCTAACACCTGAGCGGTACTCATACTGCTGGTCGCCTGCCTGCAAAAGCGTAGTAAATCGTGATCATAACTGCGGTCACTGTTAAACCAACCCCTAGCTCAACCATGAAAATGCCCAAGTGTTGCCCGCTTGGAACGTGATGCTCGGTCAACCAATGATGTTCCAGAACACTGTAATCAAGATACTGCCCACCCAAAGCCAACGTGAGAAACCCCGTCCCGGCGTAGATGATCAATCCCAACGCCAAAAGTTTCTCTACGACTCCTTTCGGAGCGACTCGTTTCGTCGCATCAAGTCCGTATACCAAGCCGTACAAAATGAATGCGGAGGCCACAATAACACCGGCTTGAAATCCACCCCCAGGTCCGTAGTCACCGTGAAATTGTACGTAAAGTCCAAACACGATGATAAACGGAATGAGCATCTTGCTAACGATCCGAATAATCAAAAAATCTCGCATCCGTAGCCGGTTTTGATTATCGGTCTGCGGTTCCATGTCGCCACGCGGCGTCTTGCTTTCTCCATCATTCATCAAGATCAATAATGCCCCAATGCCCGCCGTAAAAACGACCATGGTTTCGCCCAACGTATCGAATCCCCGGTAGCTGGCGAGAACAGAGGTGACCACATTCGGCAGACCGTGCATATCATGCATCGATTTCTCGACATACCCAGGACTGGGATACAGATGAATCGGTGCATTCGGATCGCCAAAGAGAGGCATGTCGAGCGTGCCATACACCAATGCTAACCCAGTCAGCGTTACGGTAACCAATGGCAAGGGCTTGAACTTGCACTCTATCTCTTGATTACCAACCAATGCCAACGTACTTAACATAAGTACGGTCGAAATTCCTGCTCCTACGGCTGCCTCCGTAAAGGAAACGTCCGGTGCATCCAATAGCATCATCCAGCATGCACCCAAAAAACTAAAGATGCCGGTTGCCATGACCGCCGCCCACAAATTACGTTGCTTGGCGACCATGACGGCCGTAACCATCAGAAGTCCTAAAATTCCAAATCTTACAATGTCCATCTTGATCCAATATGACTAGTTGACCGGCACTGCAAACTATTCTGCTGACAAATTCCCCATGGCTTTATCAAAGACTTCATGACGCCTAAGACTCACTCACCTTGGCGTCGTCCAGTTCTGGCTTCACTCCGTGTTTCATGGCTGCCTTGGCTAATGCATGACACGCGCTGGGACTGGTTAAGAGAAAAAAGAACAAGATCATCACTAGCTTGAAAGTCACCAGGTTGAACCCCGAGTAGATCATTAAGCCCACGAGAATGAGACCTACTCCCGCAGTGTCGGTGACTCCACCACCATGTAAACGGGAGTAAAAATCGGGCAATCGTACCAGCCCAAGCCCACCAATCATGGAACAAAACGCACCTGCTAAGATGCAAAGGATGCTGACGATTACTACCACCCAACTAAGTAACTCGAAAATCATTGCGGTTGGTCCTCTTTAAAACTCCCCACCGCTGTGAAACGGAGTACCGCTACCATACCGATAAAACTCATAAGGCTGAAAATCAAAGCTAGATCTAAAAAGTCAGTTCGTCCCGACCAAAATGCGATGACGCAAATCAGCAACACGGTCTTTGTTCCGAACATGTTCATCGCCAATATTCGATCAAAGACAGTCGGACCCCTTTGAGCTCGGATGAACGCTAAGCTCAAGGTTACCAAAACGCTGATGGCCACACCCACCAAAGCATAAAGCCAAATCCACTCTCGCCACCCGGACATCTATACACCCTCCAATGCTCGGACCCTGCGGTCTATCTCCAAAATGGTTGGATCGTCTAACCCAGGATCAACCAGTGCATGGACCTGCATGCTATCCGCTTCAATGCTCGTCGTTACGGTTCCCGGAGTCAGGGTTATCGAGTTCGCCATTATGACCTTGCCAATCGAAGACTTAGGTGCAGTCTTGACCTGAAAGACCGCTCTCTTGATCTGAGGCCGCTCGCTGATGACAAGTTTAATCAGTGCTATGTTCGATATCGCAATTTGTTTAACCAACCAAACAAAATAACGGGCCATCGGAACAACTCCGATCTGCACGGGTACGCTTTCCTCGTCCACAATTCCCATGCGTTTTGATATCCACAGCGCAAACAAACAGGTGAGCGCTCCCATGCTGAGCAGAAATCCATTGAAGTAACCTGAGGAAGTCAACCAAAATATCGCTAACAAAAAAACGAGAACAATCGAGTATTTCATAGGTCATTCCGAGTTTGCGAAGCAAAAACAGGAGCCTCCCCACCCAGTTTTTGGGGGCCGTGGACAAGAGTCTAACCACTACCCCAAGGATAGCAAACCCGCAAATCGGCACTTCGCGGCCCCCGGTGACGGTTGAACTGCTAAACGTAAGAAATTGGCGGGGATTCGCTACTCTGCGCTGGCTTTCCCTACTCTGCCGTAGCTTCGTAGAGTGGCAAATGCCGGTAGTAGACTTCGAGTGACAGTAAATTCAAGGTTGTTACGTACAGACGTCCACCAAACGCTCCCCAGGCATCGGGAACTGTACCGCCGGGGTCCCACGAGCCAAGATAATCGCCGGTTTCCACCTGCGTTCGAATTAACATGGGGTATAACGCTCCGTACCAACGTTTCCAGCTCTCTCCACCTGCATGGAAAATGACTTGCGTCGCATAATACCAGTAGTAGGTGTCTCGCGACGGGGATTGAGGAGTTCCCTCTGCTGGTAGCCGCTCCAACAACCACGAGACCCCCTTTTGCATTTGCTCATTGTCTCGTTTCCAACCTGTATACAATCGAATCAAGAGCCCGACACTCGTCATCACGGGAGTGGGAATACGACCATGCTCCGTCGACGGGGTATTGGCTAACCAATTGTAACGATACAAGTAAGGAGCCTCCTTGGCTTGCGAATTCTCTATCCATTTCTGAAGACCAGTGTACGTGGTTTGTGGCACTTTAAGACCTGAAAGCTCCGCACTCTTCAACGCCATCATCACCCAACCAGTCACGCTCGTGTCGGATCCGATGCGAGGTGAGTATCGCCAACCGCCCCCGACTGGATCTTGTGATTCCACCAAGAAATCAATCGCTCGTTGCGCTGCGCCCTTTACGGCTTCGTCCTGCGTCATTCCATATGCTTCACACAACGCGAGTGTCGCCATCGAATGACTGTAAAGCCAAGCGTTCGCGTTGGAAACATTATCCGTTCGCACATACAAATCGCCGTTCGAGCGCTGCTCTTTGATGAGCCAACTCACCGCACCTTTGCAGACGTTTTGATATTTGAACTGTTGATGGGTATAGCCGGCTCCCTGGAACGATAGCAACGCCAAGGCTGTAGCGGCTGTCGGACTGCGCATTCGTACTTGTTCGTCAAAGTCCTCTAAATGCCACGATCCATCTGGCCTTTGATACTTGGCTAGAAACTGCAGACCTCGCTCAATCGCTAACTCGGTTTGCGGCCCAAGCGGACCAAGTTGCGAAGTCGCCTCTCCCTCGCGTTCTTCTATGCGCTTAAGTCGCTGAGAAAAAGCCGGAGTCGGTATGGGTACGCTACTTGATTGGGTTTGCGGACCCGATAAATCTGGCCGCTTTAATCGATCAGGTGCGAAATCGGAAACCTTTAACTCAGGGAGAGAGGTCTCGATGGGCCGCATCCCTAACCCCCGCGTCAGCAAATCGGTTCTCGGTCCCGTTAAGTCCGATGGCTTAAGAGCCGGAAGTGCGATGGATGGATTGCCGCGAGCCGCAATGGATCCAGAACCCGGTGACTCCATTCGTTCGGCGGTGCTCCTCTCTAACGCAACATCAGCCATCGATGGTGACACTCCGTCAGCAACAGAACCGCTCGCTGGAACACTACCAGTGACATCGTCCAGCGGAACTGGCGACGAGGAAATGGGCCCGTTGGAATTCGACCTAGATGTCATGGCGTTACGGAGTGGCGATGACTCCCCGGCCGTGCCAGTCTCTCTACTGGTGCCAGATCCTCCACGCTGCTCAGAGGGTTGTGTGTTCCGCCCCGAAAGAAAATCCAGTCGACCATCCATCTTCATTTCCGTCGCTGCTTGAGTCCGACCAATTCCGCTGCTCGGTGTCGTTCGCGGCTTCATCTCCATTTGCGGTCCGACGACCGAGTTGATCGATGACTTCTCGCTAGCCGGGGAGTTTCTGTTTTGCTCCGCCCGTTCACCTCGATCAACATTGCTCCCCAAGCTCGCTATATCTTGGCTGGGATTCAAGCTGACTGTCGGTTTCTTTAGCTCGGGAATCGGGACCGCGGCGTTATTCCCCGGTGACGCAGATGGAGACATGGATGCTTGATTAGATGCCTGCCTGGATAGTCGCGATGTCTCAGTGTTTGCGTTTTCTTGTTGACTAAGGGCTTTGTCAATTTGTTGATTTATGTCACTGGGTTGCACCGAAGTTCGAGCCTGACTTATCGCCGGGATAGGATTCGAGGCAGCGGGCGTCGAAGGGGCCGATTTCGGAATGGCGATCGAGTCGCGTTGGCTATCCGTCCTTTGTGAGTTCTCTAAAGCAGCATCGTTTGCGCTGAGATCGCCGAGTTCGGTCCGACTCATTTGCGGAAGCGTGGGAAGTTCTATGTTGCTCTGCGATGCATCTTGAAGGGTCGAGATCTTGGGGCGTTCGAGCTTCTTAGCGCTCGATGCAATGGTTGGTTGAGGTATGTTCTCCTGATTTTTCTCTTCAGGAAATGAACGCTCCGTTATCTTCGTCTCAATCGATACTTTGGAGTCAACCATCGTGACAGCGGCCGACAAGCTTTCCCGTTGCGTATTGCTTTCGGTTTCCGTGGGTTTTTCGCGAGGTTCTTTGGGAGGCTTTAAGTACTCTCGTTTTGCGGCTTCAGCGGATGGCACCGCCGCTTGAAGATATCTCGGTGACTGTTTCTCGTTCCGCTTCGTTTCGAACTTAACCTCGGGTTGAGTACTGTTCCAAAATCCGCCAAACAAAACAACATTGACTGCGGCAAAGGCAAGAATCAAATGAAGTGACACACTCAACAAAAATCCGATCTGGATCGAACGCTCGACACTTTCATTGGAGAGGAAATGCGTGAGCATGGACACGGCAACCAATACCGTGGGGACCCCTAGAACATACGTCCAAGCATTCTTAAGTGGATTCGAATCGTCAAAGCTCAATAGTCGCAAGACTAAAAAGAGTACCAAACCGCCGAGTAACACCAAGGCGAGATCGAGGGGCCAGAGCACATTCCCTTTTTTCATGGACCGTCGGTTTGCTGAGTTGGTCATGATTCGGGTTGTGGCTCTGTCGAAATCTTGTAAGACGGAACTTTGAGTTTGGCACACATGTCCATCAATGTCACCGCCGCCTGCAAGCGAACGTTCTTGTCGCCTCGAATCACGACCACTTGCTGAATCGGGTTATCCGCTACAGCTTGCCGAATCACTCGCTCGACACCTGCCAAGTCCAATGCCGCACCCTGAACGATGTAACTCCCCGACTCGTCGACGTTGATTACCAACTCGTTGGGCTCCAATGTCATTGGCAATGCGTTGGCCGCCGAGGGTAACTGGACCGGTAGTTCGCGATCTTCTTGGGCGAATCTCGTGGCGACCAAGAAAAAGATCAGCAGAAGAAAAACGATGTCGATCAATGGCGTTAGATTGAGTGATTCGAGCGCTTTGCTTTTTCGAATTTGAATCGTCATTGCAATTCACTGATTGACGGAAACTGTTTGCGCAGATGGAACTCGTCCCCACGCTATCCATCCGGAAAGTATACCAATTGCTCTCGCCATGTATCGACGAAATCCACAAATCAGAGTCGGAAATCATCTCCCGAGGCTTCATACACGGGCAGATAGCGATAGTAAACTTCCAAGGTTAAACAACTCATCGTGGTGGTGTACAGCCTGCCCTTTTCTAAGTTGAACGTATTGCCATCAAAGAACCAGCTTCCGGCCATCGGTCCCTCCAAGGTTTGCGAATGTATCAGCAGCTCTCGCATGACGGCGTTCCAATTCTTCCAACGATCACCGCCGACATGGAACATGAACTGAGTGGCGTAGTAATTGTAGTAAACATCGCTTACCGAAGGAGCTTGTTTGGCAATCCAGTCATTGGCACGTCGAATGGTCGGGTCTGTAACCGAGTAGCCTCGGAACAAGCGAATCAAGTTGCCGATGGAGGTCATCGAAGCAGTCGCTGGACCGCCTCGATAACCAAATTGATAGCCATTCGATAACGCTTGGCTCTCTAAGAACTTGTCGCTATCTCGTAACACATTTTGCGGTACCGAGAGCTTGGCCGATGAGGCACTTTTTAACGCCATGATCTGCCAACCCACAATCGATAAGTCACCAGGCCGACGCGGGTGATAATCCCAGCCACCATCTCGTTTGTATTGGGCATCGATGATAAAGTTAATGGCTGCTTGACACGGATCTTTGATGGACGAATCGTTGCTCATTTGATAAGCTTCGGTCAGTGCTAACGTCGCGATGCCATGCTCGTACATCTGGGCTGGCGCTACCTCGGTTAGCCAATATCCTTGGGCGTAATAAATCTTGTCCGGATCACCTTTGTACTTCATGGCTTGAATCAAGAAATAGACCCCTTTGCGAACCGTTTCGTTATACTCCCCTTCGGTGAGGGTATGCCCGGCTCCCAAAAAACATAACAACGAAAGACCCGTTGCCGCGATGCGGTGATCATCGAGCCCCACGCTGACTTCGGTGCAATCGGGGCATTGCGTAAGTGCCATGGTCCATGAGCCGTTGCTTTCTTGGTTTCTCGCCAGGAATGCCAGAGCCAGGTTCACTGCCGCCTCGCTCTGCGGTGTGGCTCCATTCTTGGCACCAACGATTTTTCGGTTCTCCGGCTTGCGAGAATCAATCGAGGTGGAAACGAACCCATTCGCACCCACTCCAGTAGTCGTTCCCGACGACATCGCAATTTCACTGATGGTCGTCGTAGGAGGCGAGATGTTGCCCTCCGAACTATCGACTAACGGGACATCCATGCTGTCTTGATAAAGGCTGGTTGTGACCGCATCGGAGCCCAGACCATTCTGTTGCTCGGTTGGAGGAGCGAACTCAACTTCGGGCAAGATCGTTAACGACGTATCTTCGCCTGATTTCATCGATGAGATGATCGATCGCTCGCCGCGTCCGGGGATGACGATGCTGCTGATCGCCAGCACCAGTAGCAACATGAGGTGAATGGCTGTGCTAAACAGCGTCGATATCCACTTCTTTTTGGAGTTGGTTTCAAACACGAGTGGTCCGTTTAGCGAATGCCTTTCAAGCACGACTTTGTGGCGGATAATGGCAGCGCAGGGTTCAAAAATAAGGACATACCCATTTTAGGTTGCCGTTTCCATCCGGGAATGCGCGATATTTGGCCAGGAGCCATTTTTGATGCGACGCAAACTGCCTGGATTGCCCATTTTTACCGGTTTAGACGGTTCGAACTGGTCCTTTCCTGCACCTTGGGACTGAATCTACTCTCGAAAATCCCCTCATGCAGGGAGTCACGGTCAGGGATATTTGATTAGACTGGTGCCTTGTCCTTTCGTTCATCCCCCCCCAGCACTTCTGCTAGTTCATGAGCAATTTCTTTCCGGTTAGCGAATCTTCGTTTCCCCTTTCGTGCGGAAACACCTTTCATCAGACCTTTCGATCTCGCGTAGGACATCTGGTTTCTGCTTTCATCGTGCCGCTTTGTGCGGTGGTCCTGTTTTGGGGCGTTGAAAGTGGGGTGGCGTATTCCCAAGGAGAGTCACCTGCAAAAGCCTCGCCAACGGAAAAGAAGAAGCCCATTCGGGCTCTCTTGATCGCTGGTGGATGTTGCCACGATTACGCCAAGCAACAAGAAGCGATCTGCAAAGGGATCCAATCGCGTGCCAATGTACGCGTCGATGTGTACTGGACCGATAACTCAACAACCTCTCCGATACTGCCCCTCTATCTCAATCTTAACTGGGCTGACGAGTACGACATTATAATTCACGACGAGTGCGCAGCGGATATCAAAGATGAAGCGATCATCAATCGCATCGTTCAAGTGCACCAGAAGCTCCCGGCGGTTCATTTGCACTGCGCCATGCACAGCTTCCGTCTTGGCAACGATGTCTGGTTCGAACACCTTGGGTTGCAATCATCCGGCCACGGCCCTCAAGAGCCGATCGATATTCAATTCACCGATACCAAACATCCCAT
>JALOQS010000141.1 GCA_025459355.1 Pirellula sp. | reverse complement strand
CCAGTACTCGTGCGGTCATAGTTCTGTCGTCGTAAGAGGTCTCGATAAGCGTTTCGGGATATCGGCGAAACGCTCTTTTGTTATATTCTTGAGGTAGTCGTCGCGTCGAGGACCAATTGCCTCTTCGCCGAATAAGTTTGCATTCTTCTCCCGTTTTCATCGTTAAAGTAGATCATCGATGTCAGATACCGGCGCACCAGAAAAGCTCAGTCCTGTAGAAGGAATCAAAGCCGAGAGTCGTTTCTTGCGAGGAACCATCGCGGCGGAATTGAAAACCGATAGCGATCACTTCGGCAAAGACGATTTGCAGTTGCTCAAGTTCCACGGCACCTATCAGCAAGATGACCGAGAAGCTCGCAACAAAACCGCCGAGGGCAAAAGCGAAAAGGCCTACAGCTTTATGGTCCGCAGCCGCATTCCGGCTGGCATCATGACCAGCGACCAGCTTATCGCTCATTTGGATTTGTGCGATACGATCGGCAATACAACATTAAAGGTCACGACACGCCAAGGGCTGCAACTACACGGCATCCTCAAATCCGATTTGCGAGAATGCATCAAACGAATCAACGACGTTCAATTGAGCACATTGTCCGCATGCGGCGACGTCAATCGAAATGTGATGGCTTGCCCGGCTCCTTACGCAGACGGCATCCGGCCGCAACTTCAGAAGCTGGCCTACGATTTGGCCATGCACTTGGCCCCACAAACCAAAGCGTACTACGAACTCTGGATCCAAGATCCCGAAACAGGCGCGGAAACGCTAGCCGGTGGTAGCGACGAAGAATACGAACCAATCTACGGCAAGGTCTATCTGCCTCGTAAGTTCAAGACCGCGATTGCTCTCGCGGACGACAACTGCACCGATGTTTATACCAACTGCTTGGGATACATTGGTGTGGTCCGCGATGGCGAGTTGATTGGCTATAACGTCGTCGTTGGTGGTGGACTCGGTGTAACGCCGAGCGCTAAGAAAACGTTCCCGCGATTAGCATCTCGCATGGCATTCGTGACCAAGGAACAAGCGATCGCCGTAGGCGAAGCGGTCGTCAAGGTGCAGCGTGACTTTGGATATCGTGATGATCGCAAGCGAGCTCGATTAAAGTATCTCGTTCATGATCGGGGCGTCGAGTGGTTCCGAGAACGTGTCGAAGAATATTATGGTTCGAAACTAGCCGATTGCACTCCTGATGATGTACATGAACACAACGACCATATCGGTTGGGATCAACAGGGAGATGGCCGATGGTTCTACGGTTTCAATGTTGAGAACGGTCGGCTATACGACAATGAGAATCGGGCATGGAAGAAGGCGTTGAGAGACATTTGCTCTGAGATCAATCCCGAGATTCGATTGACCGCACATCAAAGCATTTTGTTTTGCAACATTGAAGATAAGGATCGCGAAAAGCTTTCCATGTTGATCAAACGTCGTGGGTTGCCGCTGTCTGAAGAGATCTCCAACGCTAGGCGTTGGTCGATGGCGTGCGTGGCATTACCAACATGCGGGCTCTCTATCACCGAGAGTGAACGCGTTTTGCCAGCGGTCATGGATGAATTTGAGAAAACATTGGAAGAGTTGGGCTTAGAGAAAGAACTTTTCACAGTCCGCATGACTGGTTGTCCAAACGGATGCGCACGACCTTACAACTCCGACATTGGTTTTGTTGGCAAGGCCAAGGGTAAGTACACCGTATTTGTCGGTGGTAGTCGACTAGGTACCCGACTCAGCTTCATATACAAGGATCTTGTACCGCTTGAGGAATTAGTAACAGCATTGAAGCCGTTATTCGTCGCCTTCAAGCAAGATCGGCAAGGGGATGAGGCATTCGGAGATTATTGCGCTCGCGTTGGCTTGGACAATTTGCCAACGTGAAGTGTGCCTAGGCTCGCAGGTAACGCGGTACGTTTGCATAGCGGAGACTGGTCGTTGGACTAGTGGACGCACAACCGGATCCCTCGCGTCCGTACCGATGCAACTTGCCTTCGGAAAGATGCGACTCGCTTTGGAAAAGATGCGTACGAAGCTATGGCTTTTGTTTTGCCAGCCAAGCTTGAATGAGCTTACCACAAAACGAGTCAACGGCTTTTTCTGCGCCGGTTCGATTCGTCACAACGAGCACGGCAAAGTTCTTTTCAGGTGATGCCCAAACCACCGCGTGGTTCATCGTGTTATCTCCGGAGTGAGATAGCACACGTCCTCCCCAATCGCGTTGAAGAACTCCCCACCCCAGACCATAATCATCAGCGATTGGTTTATGAAGAACGTCATAAATCTCGGGCTTAAGATAAGAGCTTTTCCCTCGCCCTCCGCGCAGGTGTTCGGAAACGAATTTGCCCCAATCCGCGAGATTCATATGAATGGTGCCGGCCGGTCCCATGGTCGGTACATTGTCCATTTGGGGGCCATTCGATCCTAGAGGAAACCCGAGCAAATTGTGTGGCCAAGGCTGATCAATCATGCCAACGGTACCGGTACCACCGAAACCAGCCGAAGTCATTTCCAGCGGAACGAAGACTTCTTCTTTCATCAAGCTTTCCCATGATTTGCCGGTTACCTTTTCCGCCACGGCTGCTGCGATGGTATAGCCCCAATTAGAGTAGTGAAACGTGCCAGGCTTCCTTGTAAATCCAGAGCTGATCGCTTCTTGAACGACTCGATACCGAGCTGCTACTAGGTCACTCTCATCGGTGTAGTTTTCTACGGCAAAGTTTGCTTGCAGGCCACTTGTGTGCGAGAGCAACTGAACCAGAGTTATCGATTTCGTCGCATCTTTAAGTCCGTTCTTAAGCTCGGGAAATGTTTCTTCGAGCGTTTGTTCCCACTTGAGCGAACCAGCTTGAACCAGTCGTGCGATCATGGTTGCTGTCATAGCTTTGCCACAGGAGCCGATATGCCACAAATCCTCTTTGGTCGCGGTAACGCTGGCTGTTAGTTTTCGATAACCGGTGACCTCGATGACTTGAGTCGATTCGCTTGTGACAATAGCCACGCCGACGGCTGGTAACATCCATTTTCTGCGATGCTCATCCACATCCCGTGCCAGATTGTCTAAATCGAAGCTTTGCGCATTTAAACCGCTGACAGAAAGGGTGGTTATCGCGGAGAGAGCAGCCACAAAAAGTCGCATAGGATTCGCCTGTTGAGTTAGAGATCGACGGATGCCAATTCTACTCGAACATTAGTGGCTCTATCAACTCGCATCGTTTCTTGAGGCATACGCACCGGGTAGGGCTGGCGATGAGCACCGGTAGCCATCCCGCGAATTAGCGATCTACACCGGCGATTATGCGTGCAGAGTCGGGCAGACCCTGGCGGTTAGACGTCCCTGCGATGAAGTGAATTTGCGACGTAGCGAACCGCAACGGCGTTAGGCTTCGAAGTTCAGCGATGTCTCGGCTGCTGTGCTGTCGAAGCTAGATAAAAACTTTGGGGCGGGGGGTGCTCCTCGTTCCACGCTTTCCTGGCGAACGAACATCGCCCAAGTTTCCATCTCGATCTCAAGAATCTCGGTGACGTTCTGGAGGGCTTCCACGTCCCGCTCAATCATCACAGCAACAACCAGTTTCGATAGAAACACGTACAGATCCGAGGTGACTTGCGCTAACTCATGCTGAGGATCGACGACCCCCGACAAAAGTTCTGTCACGATATCCTGAATCCGAATCACCCATTGTTCCGCGTCGTTGTGGCGGTTCCCTTTCCAGAGGTCGCTGACGACTAAACACAACCCGTGTGCCTTTTGCAGCAGCAGAAAACGTAGCTTCGCAGGGGATGCGGATTCGATTTCTTGAAGTAGGAAAGCTTCTCGTGGGTCCATTGGTTCTCTCAAGCAAGCGGGAGTGAAGGGAAGGCCTTACTCGCAGGATGTCAAATCGGCACACTCTCATTAACCGCATTATCGATGTGCCTGATTTTTAAGGCATGTTCGGCGTTCCCCCCTTACAATCGATACAACTGGCCCTAACGGAAACTTAATCGAAAACCCATCTTGCAGCCGAACTCTGTTGATGGTCCGTGACGCAACAATTCGGCAACTTAAGAAACGCCCAGCCTCCGAATTCCGTCTTTTAGAATCCCCCCGTTACTGGTCTATTAAGAGGAATCAACAACGTAGCCAGTTGCTTTAGAATTTTTCCCTATGACCTACCATCTTACCAAGCTCACCTCACTTGACGGAGTCGTAAGTTTTCGAGCCCACACGCAATCGCTAGGGTTCGAAATCGGAATCGACGACGATCTCTTAGCGGCTGAGCAAAACCCGCTTCTGCAACCGATCACTGTCTCATGGAAAGGTAACGAGCGATCTATCGGCAATCGCTTTGCCATCCAGCCGATGGAAGGCTGGGATGGCACCTCGATGGGTGGCGTGACCCCTCCTATGATTCGCCGATGGCAACGGTTTGGAGAAAGCGGTGCTAAACTGATTTGGGGCGGCGAGGCGATGGCCGTCCGACCCGACGGTCGAGCTAATCCGAACCAACTAATCTTAAACGAACAGAACGTCGGTGATATTGCTCGTTTAAAGACAGAGCTCATGGAATCCCACACAGCGGTCATGGGCAAGTCGAATGACCTCCTGGTCGGTTTTCAATTGACCCACTCTGGTCGATTTTGTCGGCCCAATGATAAGAAACGATGGGAGCCTCGCGTGGCCTATCGTCATCCGCTCCTGGATAAAAAATTCGATGTTGATTCCGATGCGAACGTATGGACCGACGTTCAGTTGGGTGAGCTCATCGCGGATTATGGTCGAGCTGCGGTTTTGGCTCATCAAGCGGGTGCAGATTTTGTCGATATTAAGTGTTGCCATGGATATCTCCTGCACGAGTTTCTAAGTGCCCGTACACGGCCGGGGCCTTTTGGTGGGAGCTTCGAAAATCGATCCAGACTTCTCATTGAGATCATCAAAGAGATTCAGCGAGTCGCGCCGGAACTCATCATCGGGGTTCGATTGAGCGCTTACGATTTTGTCCCTCATCAGCCTGATCCAGCCACGGCGGAGCCTGGCAAGACGGGACAAGGCATGCCGACTCCCTTTGCGGATTATCTCCCCTATCAATACGGGTTCGGACTTAACCCGGATAATCCGCTGGAGAGGGATCTCGCCGAACCACACCAGTTGCTAACTCTGCTCGAATCTCACGGTGTTCGTTTGGTTAACGTATCTGCGGGTAGTCCTTATTACACACCTCATATTCTGCGTCCTGCTTCCTATCCACCGTCGGATGGATACCAGCCGCACGAGGATCCGCTCATTTCCGTTGCCCGACATCTCGAGGTCGCCAGCGAACTCAAGGCGGCACACCCAGGGCTAACAATCGTCGGATCGGGCTATTCCTATCTTCAGGAGTTTTTGCCGAATGTCGCGCAGCATCAGATTCGCATGAATAACGTAGATTTGGTCGGCATTGGGCGCATGGTATTGTCCTATCCACAGCAACTGCTGGATGCCATTATGCGAGGGAAAAGTGAACGCAAACTAGTTTGTCGGACTTTTTCTGATTGCACGACTGCTCCAAGAAACGGCCTGCCATCGGGTTGCTATCCTCTTGACGAATACTACAAACGATCCGAGGATGCGAAACTTCTCAAGCAGATTAAAGCCAAGTAGAACGGTGAAAACGAAGAAATTGTCATCATGAAGCGACGAAAGCTAGGTACAACGCAGATCGAGTTACCGATATTGGGATTCGGTGCATCATCGATTGGAGCTGAATTTGGCCAACGCGATTTGCAGCAATCGCTAAGCAGTGCTCATGCGGCGATCGATGCGGGACTGAACTATATCGACACCGCTCCCTATTACGGCCGAGCTATGAGCGAAGTCCTATTGGGCTTTATCTTGCCAAAGTACAAACGAGAAGATCTCATACTTAGTACCAAAATTGGGCGGTACGGTCCCAATCACTTTGACTTTTCCGCCAAGCGTGTGGCTGAGAGCATCGATTTATCACTGGAGCGGATGCAGGTGGAATACCTCGACATGGTATTCTGCCACGATATCGAATACGGAGACTTGAATCAAGTTATCGATGAGACGCTACCCGCGCTACGCCGACAAGTCGATAAAGGCAAAGTGCGATACATCGGAATAAGCGGTTACCCGATGAAGATTTTTAAGACGGTTATCCCAACCGGCGCCATCGATTGTGCATTGACTTACAATCATTACAACTTGCAGAACGATATGGCTCTCCAGTTGATTCCATTGGCAGAGAAGCATAACGTAGGATTGATCAATGCGGCACCTTTCTCAGCTCGACTATTAACACATATGCCGCTTCCACCGTGGCACAAAGCGACCGACGAGGTTCGCAGAGTTGCCAAAGAAGCGGTCGACTTCTGTCGTAGCCACGGCACCTACATCGAAAAGCTCGCGTTGCAGTTCTCGCTGGCCAATCCATCGTTCGCGAGTTGCCTGGTGGGCAGTGCTCGCATGGATGAGATTCAACAGTGGATGAGTTGGATGGATGAGCCGATAGACCAGCAATTGATGACGCGAGTTCAAGAGATTCTCAAGCCCATTCACAATTGGTTTTATGTCGAAGGACGTCCTGAAAACAACGATCTAGACTGGCCCACATCGACCATTTGGACCCCCAAGAGCTAGTACCCTCGCGAGAAACGCACGAAAAGTTAGATGCCACAGATTACGATACAACAGCTCACTATGAGCTACAGCGGTCCTCAACTCTTGTCCGAAGTCAATTGCCGCATTGAAGCGGGCGAAAAGATCGGCTTGCTCGGAAGAAACGGAGCTGGCAAAACGACGTTCCTACGTTTGTTGTCCGGTCAAGAGAGACCAGAAGCTGGGCAAATCGAATTAGCTCCCGATACGAACATTGCCATCTTGCCACAGGACGTTCCCGACAGCATCACAGGCACGATCAACGAGATTATTCTCAGTGGGTTGCCGGACGAATTTCATCAGCCAGAGAATCATTGGAAACGGGATCAATATCTCCAACAAACATTATCTCAACTGGAGCTCGATGGTGATCGCCAATTTGAGTCGTTGTCGACGGGGCTAAAGCGTCGCACATTGCTTGGCAAGGCGATTGCGGGCAAGCCGGATGTTTTGCTGCTCGATGAGCCGACAAACCATTTGGACATCGACGCCATCACATGGTTAGAAGGATTCCTAGCAAACCTTTCCACAACCTTGATCTTTGTAACCCACGACCGAGCCTTTTTAACTCGCTTGGCAACCAGGATATTGGAAGTGGATCGTGGACGCCTCTTTGATTGGGCGTGTGACTATCAGACGTTTCTTAAACGCAAAGAGCAAGCTCTCTTGGCTGAGGAGAAGCAGCAAGCGTTGTTCGACAAGAAGCTCGCCGAGGAAGAGGTTTGGATTCGGACCGGCATCAAGGCGAGGAGAACACGAAACGAGGGTCGAGTCCGTCGGCTGGAAGAGATGCGTCGCAATCGATCCCAGAGACCTAAAGCAGTCGGCGAAGTCCGTATGCAAATCGACACCGGCGAACGCAGCGGCAATCTCGTTTGCCACTTAGAGGGTGCATCATTTGGTTACGATGGCAAGACGATTGTGAAACCTTTTGATCTCACGATTATGCGTGGCGACAAGGTCGGGATACTGGGACGCAACGGGATCGGAAAATCCACGTTACTCAAGGGAATCCTCGGGCAATTGGAGCCGCTAACCGGTTCCGTGCGAATGGGCACCAAACTTGAGATAGCCTACTTTGATCAGACTCGCGATGTGCTCGATCCAACTCAAACGGCTGAAGAAAATGTCGGTCAAGGTAAAACGACCATCACGGTGAATGGCAAGTCGAAGCACATCATCGGTTACTTGCAAGATTTTCTCTTCACGCCCGAACAAGCCCGTTCACCGATCCGATTTTTTTCGGGTGGTCAGAGAAATCGGTTGCTATTAGCGAAGCTATTGGCAAGACCTGCGAATTTGCTCATCATGGATGAACCGACGAACGACCTGGATTCTGAAACGTTAGAACTGCTCGAGGAGCGAGTGGTCGACTACGAAGGGACTCTTATCGTGGTCAGTCACGATCGAGAGTTTCTCAACAACTGCGTGACCAGTATGTTAGTGTTCGAGGATGGGGCGATTAAAGAGTACGTTGGCGGTTACGACGATTGGCTAAGACAGCGCAAGAAGCCCGAGTCGCAAGCTAGCCAAAAGAAGAATGATTCGAAAACGAATGCGGCATCGAGTAAAGATGACGTCAAAGAATCGGGAAAGAAACTCTCTTACAAAGAGAAGCTCGAATTAGAGAAACTGCCCGCCATGATCGAGGAGATGGAAGCTGAGATTGGTCGGATACATGAGGAGATGTCGAATCCCGAGTATTTCAGGGGACCTGCGGACAAGCAGACCAAGGATCAAAAACGCATCTCAGAGTTGGAAGGTAAGTTACCAATCGCCTACGCCCGCTGGGAAGACCTCTCGGAACGTAATCAATAACGAGCCAATCAACCTCCGCCGTGAGCGTCAACGCTGGATCGTTGGGCCTCTCGTTTAACCGCACGGCCATCGCCCTGCGCTGAGCGTTCACAAGTCAGTACAACTCACTAATTCGCGCAATCATCCCCGACCGTGAACACCAGCGCAGCCCGATGGGCCTCTCGTTTAACCGCACGGGCATCGCCCTGCGCTGAGCGCTCACAAGTCAGAACAGCTCACTAACTCGCGCAATCATCCCCGACCGTGAGCGCCAGCGCAGCCCGATGGGCGTGCGGTTAAACGAAGTCATCGCCCTGCGCTGAGCGCTCACAAGTCAGTACAACTCACTAACTCGCGCAATCACCCCCGACCGTGAACGCCAGCGCAGCCCGATGGGCGTGCGGTTAAACGAAGGCATCGCCCTGCGCTGGGCGCTCACAAGTCAGTACAACTCACTAATTCGCGCAATCAGCCCCGACCGTGAGCGTCAACGCAGCCCGATGGGCCTCTCGTTTAACCGCACGGGCATCGCCCTGCGCTGAGCGCTCACAAGTCAGTACAACTCACTAACTCGCGCAATCATCCCCGCCACTGAACGTCAGCGCAGCCCGATGGGCGTGCGGTTAAACGAAGGCATCGCCCTGCGCTGAGCGCTCACAAGTCAGTACAACTCACTAACTCTCGCAATCAGCCCCGACCGTGAACGTCAACGCAGGATCGATGGGCGTGCGGTTAAACGAAAAAACCGCTCACGGCTTTGTTGGTAGCTGTGAGCGGCATCTTGTTTTTTGTAGCAGAGGGTTGACTAGCAAGTTCTGCGTTGGAATGGAGTGCCTAAGCGGCTTTTCGTGTTACATCAAGTTCGACTGCTGGTGCTATGTCTTTCAAGGAAACTTCCAGCTCGGTTCTAAGGATCTTTACATGCGGTGGAGCCTCGACTCCAATCCGTACTTTATCGCCGTTGACGCGAACTATGGTTAACACGATGTCGTCGCCCAGGTGGACTCGTTCTGACTCTCGCCTGGATAATATCAACATATTGAGATTCCATTCTCCTTATGCTGTTGGGCTTTGCTAGTCTCGACATTTGCGGCCCACATTCGCCGATGTCGAGTCCCTGGTACTCGCGAGTGCTAAGCTGCAGAAAGAAGCATCTCCTTTACGCAGCGTGTTCCAGCTCTCTGACCAGTGGAATCATAAAACAACACTCGAGCCGTCGCGATGTCAAAGACCGCAGTCAATCGAACGCTTCGAGGGCCATGCAAGCAGTAGAAAACACCACATGGGTTTCCTTGCTTGCGAAGCACTTTCTCCGTGAGGGGAAAGGCCTTGGGTAGTAGTTGG
>JALOQS010000140.1 GCA_025459355.1 Pirellula sp. | reverse complement strand
TCTTAGAGGTGTTAGCGATGTGTTTGGACCGACTGACGTTTATGGTGTTGTTCATTTGCCAGAGACAGCGAACGTTCTAATGCTAGGACAAGTTGTAGATGGCATGAAGCCAACCGACCCACCGTTAGCCGGCCCGAAGAACGAGCCCATGATGCCACTCGTTTGGACCAAGGATTATCAACTTGATGGGGGCAAGCAAGGCAAGCTGCTATGCTCAACGATCGGTTCAGCTGTGGATTTCGAGTGCGAAGATTTGCGACGATTGGTTGTCAATGCAACCTATTGGATGGTAGATCTCGAGTCAAAGATTTCGGAGCGAGCCGACGTCGAGTTGCCATCAGGCTACAAACCAAGTTATTTTGGCTTCAAAAACGAGCCTGGTTACTTCAGCAAAAAGAAGATCAAGCCAACGGATCTACTTCCCCAATAAGGCTTTGCGGCCGATTTCGATCAAGAGTGCGAGCGGTGCCGGACGTTTGATCCGACGTCTGGCAACTGTGCCCCTTTGGCAAGTCTGCCACGTCTGGCAACGTAAACAGCATCGTAGAGTAAAGGCGAGGGTAGAGTTAGGGCGAGGTTGCATCGTTTCTTAGAACCGTGCTACGGATTTCACCACTGGACAATTTTGTTCTCACGGTCTGACCTGGAACCACATCTTGCTCCGAAGTAATCAGCTTACCGCTTTGCTCATCGACCGTTAGAGAATACCCTCTCGCCAAGACGGCTAATGGACTCAAGGCTTCGAGCACTTGCGCCTGCTGCATCAAAGCATTCTTTGCCGCTTCGAGCTTCTGATCGATGGCCGAGTCCATGTCTCGGAAAAAGTCATCGAGCCTCTGACTTGGTCGCTCCAGCAGCCGTTCTGGCTCAACCAAAATCGGTCGATCGGCTAGCGAGGCAAGCTGCCGATCTGCTCGTTCCCATTGATAAGCGACCAAGTTACGAAGGCGATTTTGCACTCCCTCAAGCTGCATGATCAGCTCGTCTCGATTCGGTGCGACAATTTCACCAGCTTCCGTGGGGGTCAGCGCACGCATGTCTGCCGCCAAGTCGCAAAGCGTCACATCGATCTCGTGACCAACGGCGGAGATAGTTGGCAACGGGCAATCGGCCAGAGCCCGCACAACGATCTCTTCGTTAAATGCCCATAGATCCTCAATCGAACCACCCCCTCGTCCCACAACGAGAACATCCAGCTCCGGTCGAATGCGAGCCGCAGCCTTGATCCCGCGCGCGATCTCCTCGGCAGCCCCTTCTCCCTGAACTTTCGATGGTATGATCAAAACGCTTGCCACAGGCCAACGTCGCTTGAGAACCTGAATAAAATCTTGAATCGCAGCACCGGATGGACTGGTAACAAATCCGATTCTAAATGGAAATTGTGGCAACGGCTTCTTGCGTTCAGCCGCGAATAGCCCCTCAGAGTCCAATTTTTTATAGAGCTTTCGAAAAGCCGCTTGGAGTGCCCCGAGCCCCTGTTCCTCAACTCTACTGATAACGATCTGATAATTTCCGCGAGGTGAATAAACGTCCAATCTACCTTGAACGATAACAGCCATCCCCTCAGACAAATCCATGTCGATTCTCTCCAACGTGGATCTCCAGATAACGCCAGCGATTTGACCACCGGCATCTTTTAGAGTGAGATAGATATGGCCAGCATTGGAACGAGTCAGATTGCTGATCTCACCGGCGATCCAGATAGTACCAAACGTTTTATCGATGATTCGCTTGAGACACTCGTTTAATTCCGTAACCGAATAGGGAGCATCTAAAGATTGCCCAGGGCCTGGCTCTGTTTTCTTCGCCCCTTTCTTCGGCGCATCTTTTTGTCCATCGCCGAAAAAGGCTTCTTCGTCGTTACTCCAAAGAAATCCGGTCATGGCCAAAGAGTCTCTCTAAAGGTGGTGTAGAACGGATGTTCGTCATCCCGTTTCTCTCCATGTTCTACCCATTCTTCGGCTTCGGTTGTGACGTCGACCAAAACATCTTGCAACCGCTTGTGAAGAACCTCAATCTCTTCTTTACTTACCTTTTTAGGGACTCGCATAATCTCGCCGAGCACCAGCCTAGCCCGAGCGCCTGGTCTGGGTACTGCGAATTTATCCCACGCGCCATGAAATCGAAATGGTCGTTCGTAACCCACGCCAATGGGAACGATCTGAGCCCCAAGCATGCTGGCCAAATACAAGCAACCGTTTTGGGCAACGCGTCGCGGACCGCGTGGACCGTCGGGGGTGATCACAAAACTCTTTCCACGCAATTGCTTGACCATCTTCAAAGCGGCTTCGCTACCGCCCCTCTTTGAAGAACCTCGAACCGAACTATATCCAAAATGATTCCCTAAACCGACAATCCAATCGGCATCCGCACTTTGGCTAGCGAGCAGCACTAGATCGCACCCTTGTCGACAACAAGTAGGCACAAGCATGTATTCGTGCCATATGACGAAAATCGTTGGATCTTTGAATCCGTACATGGCGGGATCACCAAGCGGATCGCGGCGCGCGATCTTGCAATCGACGGTATGGATCCAAGCGTTTACGAGTCCAGACAAGCACTTTCCTACCGAATAGATTGCTGCCTGTCTCGCTACGGACCGAAGCGAGATACGTCCCATTACGATTGAACCTGCCACCGTCCAGTGAATACCTCTGTTGCAGGCCCCGTCATCATGACGTGATTGGTGGCTTCATCCCAAGTTAATCGCAACTGCCCGCCGATGAGATTATTAACAATCGTGCGATCGGTCCTGCCCGTTAAAACACCAGCGACACAAACGGCGCTCGCACCGGTACCGCACGCCCACGTTTCACCGGACCCTCGCTCCCAAGTTCTCTGATTCACCTCGCCTCGCGCGAGAACCTCGACAAATTCGACGTTAACCTTCTTTGGGAATCGATCATCTTTTTCAATCAGAGGGCCCACACCAAGAACAAGCTCATCGTCAATCTCGGGAACGAAAATCACGCAGTGCGGATTACCCATCGAAACGCAGGTTGCGAAAAGCTTATGCCCTTTGATTTCGATCGGAACATTGATGACTTGCTGCCCTGCAGGGGCGAGAGTCGTGGGAATCAAACTCGCTTCCAATCGAGGTTCGCCCATGTCGACGGTAATCTGGTCCGCCAATCCATTCTTCGCGTGAACCTGCAAAGACAAAATTCCGGCACCCGTTTCGATGCGGAGCTGTTCACGAGTTGCGATGCCGTGATCGTAAACGTATTTGGCCACGCAGCGAATACCATTACCACACATCTCCGATTCGCTGCCATCGGCGTTGAACATACGCATCTGTGCATCCGCTTGTTTGCTAGGCAGGATCAGAATCAATCCGTCCCCCCCTACGCCGAATCGCCGATGCGATATATCGATTGCTAGTTTTTCAAGATCTTTTGGAAGTGAATTGGTAAAACCATTTACATACACGTAGTCGTTACCCGCTCCGTGCATTTTCGTAAACTCGATTGATGTCATGATGTCCGTATCTTAGCCCGGAAGTCGAAAGTCAGGATCTGCAATGCCGCGAATTAATTCCGCTAACCTGCTGTACATTTGAAGCATCAATTGCCAAGTTGCCAAGTCGACATCGATCTTTGCCCGCTTTTCATTGTGCTGGGCTCCATCGATGACCTCGCCAACTCGCGCGTGAAAATACTCGAATAACTCGGCTAACTGGGCGGCTTGACTGGGGCTCAATCGATCCGGAAGCGGGGGAGGCTGATTCAGATCTCGCAGGGCTCGAACGGATTCGGCTACCCCCGGCCCGAGATCAAAATCCGCCAAATCATCTTCGTCAGCCGTTTTGCCACCGACTTTCTCAACGGCAGTAAGACTGTCTTGAACTCGCGAATTGATTTGCTCGTGAGTTCCGAACAAGAGCATTGTCCGTCCTACCGATATAATGTCCCCGTATCGCAAAATCCGCAGCTGACAGTCCTGGCCATTCACCCGCGTTCCGTTGGTGCTTTCTAAATCGGTCAGAACGAGATGCTCGTTGTCTTCCTGAATCTTGCAATGAAAGCGGCTGATCCGCTCATCGTTCAATTGGATCGTGTTTCCCTCTTCTCTGCCGATCGATATTGGGGTTTTCATGTCAGAGAAAACCTTTCCTCGGTCTGCCCCTTGCACGACTCGGAGCGTCAATCTAGACATCGCAACCTCGTTCCTGAAACTTCTAATGGAAGCTCTGTATCATACCACAAATTTCAAACAGTTGGATCGGTAGGTTTTCGCTGGCTCCCGATGCCTGTCAAATAATACAAGGTGCCGACTAACGTTGTGGCGAGTAACAGCCCACGAAAAAAAATCGCCATCACCAACGGAGAGTATCCCTCTGGCAAATTCCCGATCTGCTTGAACAGGCCATCAATCGCTGCTTCTTGAAGCCCCAAACCACCGGGAGTTATCGGCAATGTTGCGGCAGCAATCGCGGGGGGAATGGCCGTAAAATGATCCCGCAACGTAGGGGTCTCGCTATAAAGTGCATGAGACACCATCACACAACTCAAGGTCAAAAGAGTATGCACCACGACGCTGGAAAGAACAACTTCGATTAGCAACCGATATCGCCCTTGAAACACCATGCACGCATCCACGAATCGACGTGCTTGATGCCCAATCCCAGGCAATCGTAATAGCTGCTTGGTTGGCAGTTTTCGCCCCAACGTTGCTATCACCAGCAAACCAACCAATCCAATTGCCGCCAACACCGTAGAACCCCAACGAATCGCGTCCAATACGCCACTTCTCAGTGACGAAGTCTGCAATACGGTGGCTGTGATGAGCAGCAAGCCAAGAAGCCCGACAGCGCGATCGACCAACACGGATGCGACCACCTCTGTCCGCTTGCCCTGCGATCGGCGCGCGGCTTCAATCGCCTTGAAAAGATCGCCACCGACAGATCCAACGCTTACCTGATTGAGCAGATTACCCATGAAGCCGAGCCTAACGGCCTCGGCAATGGTCATGGGTACACCCAATGCCCGCACTAAGAGCATCCATCTCCAGAACGATACGAGCACAGCCGTTAACGTTACGACTAATCCCTGAACGAGAAAGACCCAATCCTTTTTTTGGTTCGTGAGAACCAGCCAATGCTCCTCAGGGAAATTCCGCCACAACCAGTAAATGATTGCAGCGAGAACCAGGAGTTTGAATACCAGAAGAATGTACTTAAACCTGCCGGGAACGTTCATCCGATCCAACGACTTTGAATCGGGGTATTAACCCAACACGGCTTTCGCAAGCTTCGATGCATTCGCAGTGCTCTCCCACGTGAACTCTGGATCGTTGCGTCCAAAGTGTCCACCGGACGAAGTCTTGACGTAAATTGGTCGTCGAAGGTCGAGGTACTCGATGATGCCGCGTGGTGTAAGGTCATAGAACGACTTCACTGCTTCGCAAATCACTTCATCCGCTACCTTGCCCGAACCTTGCGTGTCGACTCGAACGCTGACAGGCTTGCTCACGCCAATCGCATAAGCAACTTGCACTTCGCATCGATCGGCAATTCCTGCTGCAACGATGTTCTTAGCAACGTGGCGAGCCATGTAAGCAGCACTGCGATCCACCTTGGTCGGATCCTTGCCGCTGAACGCGCCACCACCGTGTCGACCCCAACCGCCGTAAGTGTCAACAATGATCTTGCGACCCGTGAGCCCACTGTCTCCGTGCGGACCACCCACAACGAAGTTACCCGTTGGGTTGATGTGGTACTCAATGCTGTCAGTGATCAATTCCTTTGGCAAACAAGGGTGGATAACCTTCTCGATGACGAAAGATCGAATTTCTGCTTGCGATACGGATGGTGCGTGCTGTGTCGAAACAACGACGTTGTTAATCCCAACGGGCTTAAAGCCTTCGTAAACAATCGACACTTGGCTCTTGGAGTCAGGTCGAAGCCAATTCACTTCTTTGCTAAAGCGAGCTTCTGTCAAACGATTGGTGATGCGGTGGGCCAAGGCGATTGGGAGCGGCATCAACTCTGGAGTGTCGTTGCAAGCATAGCCAAACATCAATCCTTGGTCGCCAGCACCGATGTCTTTGTTGCTCGATGAATCGACCCCCATGGCAATGTCTGGACTTTGTCGATCCAACGCGACCATAACATTGCAGGTCTTGCCGGATATACCGGTTTCATCGTCGTCATAGCCAACATCCAAAATGGCTTGTCGAACAATGTCGGCATAATTCACGATTGCCTTGGTGGTGATTTCACCAACAATCAATGCGAGACCCGTCGTTACAACCGTTTCGCAAGCGACCCGGCTCATGGGATCTTGTGCCAACAGTGCATCAAGAACACTATCAGAAATTCGGTCAGCCAGCTTGTCTGGGTGACCCATGGAAACAGATTCGCTCGTAAAAATGTACTTGCCAGACGCCACGAAATTACCTCCCTCGGAGGGTTCAGAACCAAGAAACCTGTAAACTGGAAAGGGGACAGTTTAGCCACCAATTCTGGTTCCTTGAAGGTGTAATAAACATTACCCTCTGAATTGTTTTGAACTCCCGCCATTTTTCGACACAACAAAGCCAAATTTTATGCGTTTGCTTGCCCGCTTGCCTGCAAAACTCAAGACAATCGGACCTTTTCCCCCTCCGAAAGCGAGGTCCCGGGCCGGCAATCGCTCGTCTTTCTTGGTTACCTTCGTTTTGTTTTCGTTATTTGTCGGCTCAGTCGCGGACTGCGAGGATAAACAACCAACCCGCCGATTCATTCCTCTCCATGCTCCCTGGAAAAGAGGTGCGGCCGTCAACTCCACTTTTGAAATCACGGTTGAGGGGCGGCGAATGACTCTCCGTGGTGATGTGGTGGACAACGATTTGGTCAGCCCTCCTCAACATGAGACCGACGGGAATCAAGCGGATTACGATTGCATCCTTTTCGCTTGGTCACGCTCCCCGCTCGCAACAGGGTACGAAGGCTTTGAGATACGTCCCGATGGGAAATTCAGCACATGGCAAACGGGAATACCGGAATCAGCCAACTCACTAAGTAGTCCATTCGAGCCAAAAATTCAAATCAGCAAGACTTCTAACGGATTTAGTCTGGAATGTGAATTTGTTTGCGATCGCTCTGATGCTTCGAACTCCGCGCGGAATGTACCTCTCTACATATCCCTGACGCAAATAGATGTCTCTCGTGGCAGCCCATCATCGCTTTGGTATTGCTCCAGTATTCCCAGCCTGCTCGTACCAGAACGTTTCCATCCCTCTTCGTTTGCACTGCTTGATTCGTATCCATCTGATAGGCCCAGCAGCGATGCTCAATCGCCATGGCAGGACGCCAGTTTTCGTATCGCGGAAATCGAACTGAGAAACAAATGGAATCGATATGCCTCCCATCCCAACATTCTATCGCTCGCGCAAAAGTGGTACGAGGACCTGACGATCTTTCCTGACGCCGAAAGATTCTTGGAACGATCACGTCGCGAGAATCTTCTTGAGCTAATCGGTTCAGAGGACGATGGAACACCGAAACGTTTAACGGACGCGCGCTCAGAAACGATTCATCACTTGATCGGCCAAAGCTGGAGTTTACATCTCAGCCAAATTCAAGACCTGAAGGGATGCTTACCTCTTTCGATTTCGAACTCAACATCGACCGGCTCTGATTCCGCCAGCGACGACAAACAGAACACATCGCTTTTGATATGGCTGGAAAGCGAACGACTTCAAATCGCCCTGATGCAAAACAACGACTATGTTTATTGGGGTTCGACAAGCTGGCCAACCGAACGGGCCGCTGACTCCATTGCAACCAAAAGTATTAGCCTCGCATCGGATGGCTCCACCAACGGGATTGGCTACGAGTTGTACGCGAACGCAATCCCCCTGAATCTGATAACTCACAACGCAAACAATCTACCTGCTTACCTTCATGCGTCTCCGATTTCGCAAACCAACAACCGCAGCAATTCCGGCGACCGAACTGATTCTGGCGACTGGGAGATCCAAATCACTAGCGCAGAACCGCGATTCACGCCGCAAATCGACTTGTACAACACAAAACTGACACCGGTTGAAATTTTATCTTTGGAACCAGACCCGATCCTCGTAAGCTGGTCCGAACTCACACCAGAACAGCGCGAAGCGTGGCGACTTCATTATGTTTTCTGCGTTGATCCTGAGGGCCGGTACTTTCTGGAGAGCTTAAAGCACTACACCTCCAGCCAAGCGGAACGGCTAAGAAGGAGCAAGAAACCAGCCAAGAAGTAGCCCGACGGAGCTTTATTTTCCGTTCAATCTGAGCCAAAATAGGCGAACTGTTTGTCCTTTCACTTTTGGAGCCATACACATGACTCGCTCAACGCGTCGAAACTTTTTGAAGTCCACCGCTGCCGTAACTGCAGCCGCTGCTTCTACTCCTTATTTCCTCACCAGCGCTAATGCAAAACCACTCTCGGCCAACGACCGATTCGTTATCGGCTGTATTGGTACGGGTAGCATGGGAACCGGCGACGCCGAACAGGTAGCGAACTTTGGTGATGTCGTTGCGGTTTGCGATGTGGATACCAATCACATGGAGCGAGCTCGCAACAGTGATAAGATCGGCAAGGGCAAAGCCGAGATGTACAAAGATTATCGCAAACTGCTTGATCGCAAAGACATCGAGGTAGTTTCCATCGTTACGCCAGATCACTGGCACACCAAGATCGCTATCGAAGCCCTACAAGCTGGCAAACACGTCTTCTGCCAAAAGCCACTCACGCTGACGCTTGAGGAAAACGTTCGCATCCGCGCGGCAGCGAATAAGTACTCCGACCGAGTCTTCATCATCGGAACTCAACAACGATCTGACAAAGATCGATTTATGCGTGCCGTTAACATGGTTCAAAGCGGCTTGCTCGGCGACATCAAAAAGATCACTTGCGGGATAAATGGTGGCGATGTTGGTGGACCGTTTATGAAGTCCGCTCCTCCAGCTCATCTCGACTGGGATGTTTGGCAGGGTCAAGCCGAGCCTGTCGATTACATCAAAGAGCGATGCCACTATCAATATCGTTGGTGGTATGAGTATTCCGGTGGCAAGTTCACAGACTGGGGCGCTCACCACATTGACATCGCTCTTTGGGCTGCCGGGATGACGACCAAAGGATCTGGTCCCGTTGAAGTAGACGGTTCTGATGCAAACCACCCGATTGAATTCAAAGACGGCTATCCAACGGTCGACAACCACTACAACACCTCTCATGATTTCAACATCGTCCACAAGTTTGCCAATGGTATGGAGATCCACGTTACCAGCCGTGGTGACAACGGTGTTCTTATCGAAGGAACCAAGGGTCGAATCTTCGTCAACCGAGGCAAAATCAGCGGCGCGCCAATCGAAGAGAATTGGGACAAGGACCTATTTAACGAAGAAGCGTTGGTCAAGCTCTACAACGGTAAGCCGTTCGAATGGCACAAAGCGAACTTCTTCCGCTGCGTCCGCGAAGGAGGCACTCCTGTATCGGATCTGCATTCCCATTTGCAAACCATGAATCTGTGCCACCTCTCAGTCATCGCTGCCCGCCTCAAGCGAAGCTTCAAATGGAACCCGGAAACAGAAATGATCGAAGGGGACGAACCAGCGGCTGCGATGCAAGCCCGAAAACAACGAGCTGGCTACGAAATCCCAGTCGTTAGCTAATCTGCTCGACCAAAAAGCTAAAGCACGAAAAAAAGGCGAGGCCAACACCCTCGCCTTTTTTATTTTTAACAACTAGTGCCGCAACTTGGAGATGATGTTGATCATAACCCGACGCATAAGCGAGGGATTTTGCCGGAAGACTCGTC
>JALOQS010000139.1 GCA_025459355.1 Pirellula sp. | reverse complement strand
CGCCGCACACTCACTCGCTTATCAGGAGCGAGCTAAGCGGCGGTCTTGGTGGGACCGCATTGGAAACATTTTCTCTGCACGGACGAAATGGATTCGAGGGTGTTCTCGATTCACTAGCCAACATGCTATACTTTTACCAACGCTCGGGCGGCAGCTTAGGGCCTTTGGCCAAAATGCCGAGCCGCATGACGAACTACTTCTCTCATCTTTTCCGCTACGGAATCTTGGCACATGGCAGCTAAAAAAAGGTTCAAACTCGCATTTACCCTGGTCGAGCTGCTTGTGGTTATCGCCATTATCGGCGTCTTGGTAGGTTTGCTTTTGCCAGCAGTTCAGGCAGCCCGAGAAGCCGCCCGGCGCATGAGTTGCCAAAACAATCTCAAACAGATTGGCTTGGCTCTCCACAACTACGAAAGCGCCAATCGCCGTTTCCCCACGGTTTGCTTGATTGAACGAACTAGAGTCTCGGATAGTTTTTCCGCTCAAGCGAGTTTGCTACCGTACATGGAACAAACGAACCTCGCAAACTTGATCGACTTTTCAAGAAGTTTCACTTTGCAACCTCAAGTGGCGAGAGAACGCATCCCTTTCTTTATTTGCCCGAGCGAAGTGAATGATCGTCCGAACGTGGCCAATCCGAGCTTACCTCACTATCCAATAAACTATGGAGTTAGTGCCGGAACATGGTTTCAATTCGATCCCGTTTCGAGTCAAACAGGCAATGGTTCGTTTGCCGTCAACAAATTCATGAGAGGGGCAGAGTTTACTGACGGGTTGAGCAATAGCGTAGGAGTTAGCGAAGTCAAAGCTTATCAAGCCTGCATAAGAGATGGATTGAACCCTGGCACATTGAACGCTCCCCTCCCGAACAACGCCGCAGATGTTCTTGCGTTAGGCGGAACATTAACCGAAGGGATCGGGCATACGCAGTGGGTGAACGGCATTATTTTGCACACGGGAATGTCACATACGTTCGGTCCCAACTTTGTTATTCCCATGACCGTAGGGAATCGAATTGTAGACTGCGACTTCACAAGCAGTCGGCTAGGAGTCACCATTACCTCACCGACTTACACCGTTTTCACGAGCAGGAGTTACCACACCGGCGGCGTGAACGCGACCCTCATGGACGGAAGCGTTCGGTTCGTTTCCTCCACGGTTGATTTGCTGATTTGGCGTGCCTATGGCACACGCTCTGGCGGAGAAATCGCACAAGAATTGTAGCCGTCGCGATACGACGTACTGTCGGCTTAGCACTACCATTCTTTTGTGTATTGCTCAGTAGCGGCACGACCCGGCTTTCCTCGGAAAGCGGAACATAACGGCCTCTTCAATCGTTATCTTTTGCTTGCCATCGGGTGAGCGTTTTTCATTTTGCTCGAAAAACAGCTTCTTAATCGGCTGAAATCGCGGAGAAAAGGGAGCAATCGTTGTGGCAATCCGCGTAAAGCGTTGCCGCAGACTTTTGTTTTCGGCAGATTCCATTTATTCTATCTAGGACCCAATCCATCCAGGTACTAGCCTCGGCGGTCCCGTGGTGGGTTGACTCTACTAGCCGCGAAAGCCGCCCAACAAGGATCTTGGAAGATGACATTACTAAGAAAAATCGCAAGAGTGATCACCACGTCATGTTGTTTGTGTTTGGTGTTGGCGGCAACAATAGCCTATGCCAACCCGTCCTATGCGGACTCACGCGAATGGTCGGACGCGACGGGCAAGGTTAAGATAAAAGGGACGTTGTTAGCAGTCGACGAAACTGAGGTTGTCCTCAAGCTTGATAAACGCGAGAAGGGCCGAGAGCTATTGGCAGTTTCGATTGCAGATCTTTCGGACGCTGATAAAGAGTACCTCAAGTCTCAAGAGGTAGAGGCAGATCTCAAGCTCGGTGGTGAGCAACACGTTTGGGAACTGAAGAATGGCCTCAAAGTTTTTGGCAAGGCTGTTCGTTTTGTCAAAAAAGATGTCATCATGCAACGACGTCGCGGCAAGTTGTACGTCAATGATCGGCCAATAGATAACTTGCCAGAGGTTTATCAAAAGATGGTACCGTACGTAGTTGGTTACTTTGAAAAGAAAACCTTTGAAGGCAAGCGTCAGTTTGAAGATTGGGTCGTTGCGCAAAAGACCAAGATCAATACTTATCCGTGCGAAGCGTTGATGATCGAGTTTCCGAACGGTGATGAGTACGGCGTGCCACTTTTTTTCTTTACCGATTCGGTTCTGGATCGACTCAAACCGGCTTACGAACAATGGCAGTTAGACATGAAAGCCACAATGTCCGCCGAGGAGCAGTCAGAGCGACAACGCCAGCACGATCTGTATGTACAGTCTCATGCAGCCGCGTACCAGCAACATCAACAAGAGATGATGCAGATTGCCAAATTGCAGTTGTTGATGAATTCCGTGTCAGCGGGGGCGACAGATCTTTGGGAGGTTTACATGTATCCAGGACCGGGTGTATTCGGGTATCCGGTATCCGTGGTTGTGCCCGGTCGAAACTCCGACCAAGCATCACAACTGGCAATGCAAAAGAATCCAGGCTACGTCGTGGGACCGATTCGAAAGGTTGCTGGCTTTTAAACGTTGTATGCTGTTTGCATCGAAAAACAACAGGTTGTCATGTGGCTTACAGCTCGATTCGTGGTCGCGCTTTTGCCACCGTCCTAACGACCGCTACCGTAGGCCATGTCGTGAATCTTGACCATGCGAGTACGAACTGACTAAATCGAAGTCGCATTTTGGCTGGCAAGTTCTTTGGTTTCGCCCGATTACACTTTTTTAGAGTGAGAGGGCACCAAAGAAAGCCAGCGTCGACCTCGCGAAGACCGCTGCGATGGTAGATTTCCCTTGATCGTCCAGAGTATCGCGTATTCGAGATTAAGTGCGTGCTCACATCGGGATGGATGTACCAGAACGGCGCGTGAGCGACAAATGTACCTCCGTCGACTAGTAGTTCAGCTAGACTCGAAACTAAATCTGGAGGATCAGGGACGTGTTCCAATACATCGAGGCATACGATAGCGTCAAACTTCTGAGTCTTAAGTTCGTTCAAGTCTTGGCAAACCGATACCTCGACATCGTTCGCTTGAAAGACTCGTTTTGCGAATCGCATGCAGGGTTCGCCGGGTTCATAGTAGGTGACGTTGAATCCGAGCAAAGACAAGAAAGTACTATCGAAGCCGAGTCCGTCTCCATAACAGAGCACCTTAGAACCGGGTTCGTGATTCCTCAGTAGGGACTTACCAACACGACTTCGTAGTATTTCTTTGGAACGAGTCGTGTTCCATGCAAAGGACTCGAAGACGAATGAGCGTGATGATTGGTAGTAGGCAAGTAATTCTGGGGTGAATTGGTAACGTGGCATCTTTAGCTGACTCAGTTCGGTCCGGACTGTTGTCCCTAAGTTTTTGGCTTCGTTTCGCAAAGTCTCAATCACTTCATCTCTTGACTTTTCCGTCGAATCCGAGAGCCAATCAATCGCAATTGCGACATCCTTGAGAGGTATCACTTGCGGGCAGATTGTCAATGTTTTGTGCGCAGCGGACATTGGCAACTCAGATGGCAAAGAGGCTGACATACTGAACACTGAGAGGATAAGGAAACGGGACTCGGTTGGCTACCGAAGGGGCATTATACGAAAAAACCCTGCGATTCGTTGGAACCGCAGGGTTTTGTGAAATCTGGCTGGCGGGATTCGAACCCACGACCTCTACCACCCCAAGGTAGCGCGCTAGCCAGGCTGCGCTACAGCCAGGTTTTCATGGACCAGACGACGTCCGACCCATCTGGCTAAAGTTTAGTACAGCGAAGCGAACCCGCCAAGTGCTAAAGGGCCGGTCCAACTGGCGACTACGAATAAGTTCCTTCCGACTCGTCGAATTCTAGGAGACTAGACCAAAAAACACTTGAAAAAAAGTATGCAGGCAACGCCGTCTCCTGATATGCTCAATAGACCATGTGTTTCCCTTGGCATAAATAATCACCCGTACCTGGAAAAACTCGCATGTCCCCCGATCAGCCCGTGCCCGTTGAACGCTTGCCCGCGAGTGATGTGGCATCGCATGATGATTCCTCCGTTTTCAGCGAAACCGCGACTTCTTCAGAGGCCGCAAAACGACGCAAACTGACGATACGGCAGACACTGTCGATTGTTTCCATCGCTGTCATCATGATCGCAGTAGCGGTTGCTCTCAATAGGCCCACTGAGATGCTCAGGTTCGGAGGAACGCAATATGGGAAACTGGTGACCTTCTTCCACGAGGGATACACAGAAGAGGTGCCAAAGTGCATTGCGGGTGGATGGCCCTTTGAGTACTACTTGAGGATGGGGAGCGGAGAAGCCACTGATCTTAAGTTGTTCTCGGTCCCTAGGCTAGTTTTGAACATTGCGATGTTCAGCTTGTCGATTGCAGCAATGGCATATTACCGATGGAATCGATTTACATCTCCCAGGATTGACGAAGCCACTGCGAAGCGATGGAGCGTCATGGATTTGCTTGTGCTGACCTCACTTTGTGGTGCAGCGCTGATTTACTGGCAATTGATGACTCAGCGTTCCAAAGAATCTCACGAGATTGCTCGGCAACTCTATAACGGGCAGGGGGCTGTAATTGTTGCTCCCGTAATTCCTGCTTACTTAGATGGCATCGTTCCTGAGTTGTTCACCAAGATGCACGAACGAATCGTTGAAGTAGAACTCAACTCGCCTAGTGATGATTTGATACGTCTAGCAGTAACGCAACCGTACCTGGAGAGGTTCAGTGTCACGGGAGATAATTTTACAGCCAGCGAATTGGAACCTTTGGTCAGCAATCCACGACTATGGTCAATGAGAGTATCGGGTCGGCAACTTAAACGCCCCGACGAACTGCAGATGCTTGGGAGCATGTCGCAGTTACGGTCTCTGGTTCTCATGCGAACCACTTTGACATCGGAGGTTTTGAATACATGGACTGGACTCAGTCGACTCAAGTATCTCAATCTTGTGCACACGAACGTCGAATTGGCCAAGTTATCGAATCCACCTTGGGCTAATCAAGTGGAAACTTTATTTCTTCCGTGGCCGCCCAGCGGTGTGGTTGATTCGTTAGAGATCGATGGTTGGAAAGAACTAAAACAGTTAAGGGTTTTCGAGTTCGAGGAGCCTGCGCACGATGGTTTTTTGAAGATATCGCTTGCTAATCTACCGTCATTGACAAGCTTGCTTCTAAACAATCATCAAAAGCTTGACCTCTCCATTAGCAATGCATCGCGATTGGCTAACATTACCACCTTTCGCTATGAAGCGGAATTGATTGGCTCAAGCGATTACGTGCCGAGTTCGCTGTGGATTCGAAATCTACGCTTGCACGATCTGCCAGAATTGAAAAGTTTTGAAGTGTTTTTTGGTGACCTGGAGGCTTGTTCCATTACGAGCGCTCGATCGGATTTCGTTCTCAAGGTATTGTCAAAAGTGACTGCGAGCAAGGCGTTCGCCGGGACGCATGGCGATAGCATGCCTGTTGAGAAGCGTGCGCGAGCGATTCAGGTTTTGGCCAACAGTGGGGAGTTGAGCAAGGTCCAGTTTTCTAATTTCGATTTCGAGGCCGTTAGCTTAGAACCATTAAAGGAATCTAAAAGTCTCTCGTCGCTCGGCTTTAATCAGTGCCAGATGGACTTTCCGCAAACATCGGATTTGGCTGGCAGTCAATCACTTCGTGAATTGAGCCTTGAGGTTAATCCGGCTAATGGAGCGGCTCTGAATTCGCTACTGAAGAAGCTCCCAAAACTGGACAAGATACAAATTCCGAGCGTAGAGAATATCAAAGAGTTTCGGCTTGAGTCCCATCCATTGTCGCAGATTGTGGCCAAGCGAGAAATGCGTCAGCTTAATGCATTGAGGTTGATTGATTTACCAAATTTCGAAGGGACCTTTGGGCTAGAGAGCCCCATTCGTCACTTACATATTTCCAATGCCCCTCGTTTGCGAGGCATGATTGTCAATGGATTAGTACCTGCCAATAGCTCGCTCGAATTAGGTGAATCTCTCGAAATTCTTGGACTGGGAGGGGATACGATTACGGATGATGTGCTGCCAGAGTTTAATAGGCTTGGGAAGTTGCGAAAGCTATCGCTCGTGGACAGCAAGCTCAGCGAGGCTCGACTAATGCAAATCAGCATGCTTGATGGTTTGGAGTCGTTGGTGATTGCCGGTGATCAAATTGGTGACGAATTGGTTTCTAGAATAGCCAAGCTACCGCAGTTGCAGAGATTAGAAATTGCAACAGACAATCCGATCCAGGCGGAGGTATTGGAGCAGCTTGGCGAATTAAAGGGTTTGAGGTTTCTGACCTTGCGAATCAAAGGGGCCGAAACAGTAGATTTTCCATGGGTTGCTAGGCTCGGCAATCTAGAAATGCTTCGATTCGATGGCATAAAGTGCACCACTCAGTTGATTGATACCTTAAGCTCGCTTAAAAAACTGGTATGCGTTGCTTTGGAGGGGACGGATCTGTCACGGGAAGTTCTGGAATCGATAAGCAGCAAATTGGGAACGCGATTAGCTCGGCTAGGGCTGCAGAGATCAACGGTTGAGTCGACAGGCTTCGAGACCTTAGTCGAGAAGATGTCCGGGGTGGTTTTTGAACTTAGAGATGCGACGATTGAATATGGGTTGGTGGCCGACGTGATGGCTTCCAATCGGCTTGTTACCCGGTATAGAGATGAAATGGTTGGGGCTCAGACTCAAGTCACCGCGATGGCTGGGAGGTATTACACAATCGAAGAGGAAGACGAACCGTCGGAGCCGGACTTTGCAAGAATTGATTACGATATCTTAGATCCAATCACCTTTAGGGCAATTGCGAGTTCGCGAAGTGGAAAATCTCCGAAAGCATCCGCACCTGCGGTGAGCCCACGAACTCCAACACCTTCATCACCAGCTTCACCTAGTAATTCACGCCCGAGACCGAACTCCGGTTGGATGGAATTGCTAAACCGAATGTTTCAGTAGTCATTCAGAATCCTATAGGAATTGCATGTCTAGTCGATCAGTGTCGCGTATCAAGTGTTGTGTCCCATGGTTGTTTAGTGCATTACTGGTGTCGTTTTTAGGCTGCGAAAACACCTTGCGATTCAGTAATGAACCATTGTCCGTTAAGCCGCAGCCAGCCTCGGTGAGAATTGAAAGATACTCCTATCTTTGGCCAGTGGGGCAACACAACACGCGGTCTTTCGAGCTGGTTTTGGGCTCTCCGATCCCCTTGTCTCCGACGCTTAAAGAATCCGTAGAAAAGTTCGTCGAGACAAAGCCGTTTGAACAAGAACGTGAAGAGCTGTTTATCCCTGAAGGACTGGAGCCTATAGTCATCGCGCTCGCCGAGCCGACGAGGGATCCCAATGCGGGACTTACATCGCTTGGGAGCATTCCGCTAGCAGACGATAAAGCCGTGTTCGCCATGTCACGAGACGGCAACCGAATCGCTTTGTTTTCGAAGAGTGGATTAGAGATATGGGATGTAAAAAGTGGCCAGCGAGAGAGGTTGCTAAAGAGTAAGGTTGAGAAGCTGGAGAGCCTCTCGTTTGATTGCGACGGGAGATATTTGTTTTTGGCAAACTCGACCTCAGTCTTTCGGGTCGATATTGAACAGGACCGGATAGATTGCGTTTACAGCGATTTCTCTCAACCCATTGTTCAAATGGTGGCGGCACTAAACGTAAACAAATTAGTGATCCGAAGCAAAAAGGGGGAGTTATTTGTCACAGACGAGTCACTCGCGAAAGTAAGGCCGTTACCTGGAGTCGTTTCTTCGAGTGAAATCTCCATCAGCCCCGCAGGTGATCGACTTGCTTTCTGGAGTCAGGGTATTCCGACAGAGGTCGCGTTAGTCGGACTGGAATTGGAGCGCCAGGAGTTTATCAAGGACGGCGGATTTCGAGGTGGCAATCGTCTATTGGCATGTGGTGCCAAATCAAGTCAATGGATTTGCGGTCGGGAATGCCTTACCTCGAAGAACGTAATGAATAGGTCATCAAACCGGAGCCAGCAAACAGAACGGCGAGATCTGTCCTGGGATCCAGTGCAGTTAATCGTGACCTCCGCATGGCCTGATGCCGATCAGCGTCTCCTGGTCGCATCACGAAAGACTTTGGCAGGTGAATCTGAGCTTGTATTGTGCGATCTTGACATGCGATTTTTACGAACGTCGTTTCGCAAAGTGTTGCCCCGAGGAGCCCAATCAGTCGTAGTTGACCGAAATGCGAATTATGTGGCATGTCAGGTAGGTAACGAAATTAGGCTTTACTCTAGGCGTCCCTATGTTGCGGCCGATCTGGAAGATTTCTTTGAAGAAACTTTTTTTATTGACGGCACTTTCGCGAACGGAAGACTAGATCGGTTGGGTGAATTTGTCTTGAAGAACGATATTTGGTGGCATTACGGGTACTCGACTCACGATGCATTCACACAACTCGCTATGTACATTGGGAAGTTTTGGGACAATTTCGAAAGTATTCAAAACCCCGACGAGAAATCCGTCGCGATGGTTAAGAATCTTAATCAATGGTTGGAGGGACAAAGTGATCTTGCATTGATTAGCTCCGCATTTCGGAGATACCATGCGGCGATGAAAGTCTTAAATCGACGATATCTTGATCAATTGAGTCCTTTCGAGCGACGGCAATTTGATCTGCACGTAGAGGTTTTAATCCAGGATATCCAACCGTTATTGAGCAAAGGGGCGGCATCCAGCGCCACCAATGTACTTTTACTGTTCCACAACATGCTAACGGATTTTGATCCAGAGAAAGTAGGCTTAATTCTGGAGCGATCTGCAATCGAACATCCAGGCAGCTTCGAACCGTACCTTATGGTCTCGAAACTTTTGAGCCCGGTAATTAAGGGCAAGAAAAATGATGTGTCTTTGTTCGCTCGTGCGGTCAGAGATTTATATGGCAGCGAGCTTGGCGACATGTTGTACCTTAGGATTTGTTTGGTTTGCGGTACCTTCTACGAGTCCACTTGGGACCGTCGTGAGGCGATAACTGCCTATCGACTACGTACTGACCTCCTGCTCAGTGGCCTACAATCCCATGCGACTAATGCGATGATTTCAAAAAGTCTTTTCATGGGAGCATTCCAACTGTTGGCTCCAGCTGACAATTCAGACGATCTGTATCGTGAGATCATGCATAGTTATTATGATCGGTATCTGTTTGTCCCCATTGAACGAGTGGGAAATCAGAATTTTGACGGCGTCATAAAGGTGAACACCCCAAGGTATCAAGTTCTTCGGTACATTGCCTTGCTTAATGGAGAAGAACCACCTATCTTTCTTCGTCCTTAGTTGCTGCCATAAACCATTCACAAACGAAAAAAGGGCTGGTGAGATTCACCAGCCCTTTTCTATTGTTTTTTGTCAGCTTTGCTTCCCATTCGTCGTCGCTGACTGGAGTACAGAACCAGTCAGTCGGCACTATGTTGAAACTCAGCCTTGTTAATTAGCAACCGCAAGCTGGAGCTGCTTCGCATCCGCTTTCGCAAGCCGATGCACTGCTGCAACCACCGTGGCATCGAAGACCGTTGAGGAGGTTTCGTAGGCGGCCGTTGAACAAGCCACCACGAATTCCGCTTCCCATGCCGCTAGCTGCACATGGATCGCATGCTGGTGCACATGGATCGTTGCAAACCGTTACAGGAACTTCTTCGCATACAACCTTTGGAACACATCGGGTGTAGGTGTAAGGTACGCAAACCTTTACACACTTAGCAACCTTGATGGTTTCTTGGTAGCAAACTGGCTTGCAGACGGTGTAAGGAACAACC
>JALOQS010000138.1 GCA_025459355.1 Pirellula sp. | reverse complement strand
CTCTTCGGCATTCTCGCTGCGCACGACAACTCTGCAAGCAGATGTTTTTGGGTGCAAGGGTGGGAAGCTACACAAAGAGACCGAGCCACTGCGCATGCGAAATCGATTTGCATTGGCGTTCGGACAAACCAAGAAAAACGACGACGAACAACAAACGCGTCCCACTCAAGTGCGATCCGCGTTCAATTCACCATTTTGGCCATTCGTGCTGGTATCGACATCGGTTGGGCAGGAAGGACTCGACTTCCATCCCTATTGCCATGCGATCGTCCATTGGAACCTGCCCTCCAACCCAGTGGATCTTGAGCAGCGGGAAGGACGTATCCATCGCTTCAAGGGGCATGCATTGAGAAAGAACATCGCACAACAATTCCGTGGCCATGCAACTGATTCAAACTTCAGTGATCCATGGTCTGCGATGTTCGAAGAAGCGAGAAAATCAAGGCCGGATGGACAAAATGATCTCTATCCATTTTGGATCTCCCCAGACGGCGACGCGAAGATCGAACGATATGTCCCCCGGTTGCCACACAGTCGAGAGGTCTTGCAGCAAATCTACCTTCAACGCTCCCTGGTGCTGTATCGTATGGTATTCGGACAGCATCGTCAGGAAGACTTGATCAACTACCTCCGCCAGCGTTTCAACGAAGAGCAGATCGCCGAATTAGTGGATATCTGTAGAATTGATCTTTCACCACCTTTACCCAATATTCAAAGTCTGCAGTGATCCAATGACCGGACGATCTATACGAATTTTCCTAGTTGATGGAGACGCCTCTGGATTGCTTACGGCCGAGGTAATGAACTGGAGCGGTAAGATGCTGGTTGCGCCTCGCACAAAGTTGGTAGAGCTTGCGAAGCGGGAGGAGATCACTAGGACAGGAATCTATGTTCTGGCAGGACCAGATCCCGAAAATCCAATCGGTGAAGTGGTATATGTTGGCGAAGGTGACAATGTCTTCAAACGTTTGGCATCGCATGATAAGGATGAGAAAAAAGAGTTTTGGACACGATGCGTTGCAGTGATTAGTAAAGACTTGAATCTCACGAAAGCTCACGTTCGGTACTTGGAAAGTCGCCTCATTTCAATGGGATATGCGGCTGGTCGAGCGAAGCTCCACAATGGAACGGCGCCGCCGCTTCCTCCGATGCCGGAAGCGGATATTGCAGACATGGAGGGTTTTCTTTCTCACATTGAGTTAGTTCTGCCGGTGCTTGGGTTCGATTTTTTAAAGCCGAAGCCCGTAGTCAGACAAGTAGGTGAAAACAGTCCCAACGGCGCATCACCCATTTTTGAGTATACGACGGGAGAAGCTGTCGCAAGGGCCCAGGAGGTTGACGGCGAGTTTGTAGTTCTTAAAGGTTCAACTGCTCTCGCCACACCCAAAGAAAGCTGGACAAGCTACCGTGGACTTCGCGATGGTCTAATTGAGGAACAAAAGCTGATTGCCATCCCCGATCGCCCTCTCTACCTCTTTGCTGAAGACGTCACAATGAAAAGCCCGAGTGCAGGGGCAGCTATCGTCAACGCAGGTAACATGAATGGGCGTACTGCATGGAAGGTCGCATCCACCAAGCAAACTTACGCTGATTGGCATCAGTCACAGTTGCCAGCTTTGCCTGAGGAAGCAGATGAGTAGCATTCTCTCTTCTCATCAGCGAGTTGGATACGTAAGAGACCGTTAGCCAGTAATCTACCAGAAGCGTTAATGACTCAGTGACCATTAGGCCCGAGTAGTCGGTGTGAGGTGCTCGTGCTTTCTCAGATTTTCGAGCAGGTGACGTGAGTGTCTCCTAGTACTGATGGTCGTCGGATGGATAATCGGAATTCCGTAAATGACGCAACTAGGCAATGTCACTAGACATCGAGATTGAAAGTCCACTACTTAACGTCAGTTCCAACAACCAAAAGTTTAGAAAACAACTGGTATAGCCATTGGCGTTAAGCTGCTTTCCGCGAATAGTGCTTCAGCAGGCCTCCCAGCCGTTCTTTACAACTGATGCTCGACAGTGGAATCGTTTTGAGTTCGGTTGATTGCCTCTTCGACTTCTTAGTGCGTTTAGCTTTTGCCGGTGGAAGTACAAGGTTTTCGAGCGACTGATGAGGCCTTTCCATGTGATAATGCTCGCGATATTCCGAACAGAGATGATCGAAGTGCGCCTTGCCAAACACCACGAAATGGTCGAGGCATTCTTGCTGCAGCGTCTGGATGAATCGCTCGACGTAAGCGTTAGTGTTAGGTGACCGAAAGGCGGAGACTTTGACGTCTCGTTTGCCGGCAGAGAATGCCTCGTCAAACGATTTTGTGAACTTCGTATCGCGATCGTGCATCAAGACTTTACACGACAATTTCTCTTCTTTCACGTGTTGCTTGAACGCCTCGGCTTGCTCTAACACCCAGGCTTCATCTGGATGGTAACCGGCCGGCGTGATGAGCGTCGATCCTAGGTTCTTCGCAAAACGGACTTAGCGATTCTTGTCGCGATGAGTTAGGAATCAGCCCCTTATCCCAAGCCCTCCTCCCCAAGGCGATTGTTGCTTTAATCGATAATGGATGATTATCGAATGTGGAATGGGCACTCCTGCCCGTTTGATGGCGTCGACGTCGGGCAAGAGTGACCAACCTACCGTTAAAGCAACAAGCCATTATTCTGCGGGTTCGGATTGGAGGGGATTACGGCTGATTTGATCTGGAGAGGTTCGAAGTTAGATTTAGCAATCCCTTGCTCGCGCTGCGGGCTGGTATTGCTAGAATCCCTTGCTCGCGCCGCGGGCTGGTATTGCTAAAATCCCTCGCTTACGGGCGTGTTGCTTTAATCGATACTGGGTGATTATCGAACGTGTAATGGGCACTCCTGCCCGTTTATTGGCGTCGACGTCGGGCAAGAGTGACCAACCTACCAATAAAACAACAAGCCCCGAGGCGGGGCGAAGGGAGTGAAAGAGATCGCCGGAAAAGAATCGGAACATACGATTCTCTGCTTAACCAAGCGAACGCCGCGTTAGCTGCGGCATCTCCAACCATTCATGCTCCTGATGACGTTTTTCGCACGGGGAGGAGCCAAGCGGCTCGGGATGCGGGACTCAACGTCATCGACGATGGATGTTGTATTCTTGTACTAATCGCCCGTGAGAATCAGGGCTAGAAAGTCCACTAGATCCACTACGCAAATGAGTCTTAGATCATGCGATCGTCCCATCAATCGCTACACTTGCCGAATGGGTATCCACTTCCAATCTGTAAAGCATCGTAATACCCACTCCAAGGGGCCGATTCGAAAGAATCGCAACCACGATTTCATGGCAATAAGTAGCAGCAGGTAAACGAGTAAACAAATGACTATTCCTTGGGCGGGACCAACCTGTCCGTACCAAGCCAAGCCGAAGCTGTTGAACAATAGGCCCATAACGACCGACTCGCCGATATAAAGTGAAAGCGTTGAGCGACCTTCACCTCCCAGTAGACTCGCAACACGAACACCCAAAGACTTCATAAAGAACCGACAGGCTAGTGCTAGGTAGACCAAAGTCAACATTGGCGTAAAAAGCCCCCGGGCACCCAGCGACAGAAACCTCAAAAACGCGAATTGGTGCTCGCTTTCCAAACTACTAAGCCAGGGATAAACCAAGTTCCCAACAACGGCAGGCAGCCAAAAAGCAATCAAAATGAAACCTGCAATTTTATGCAGAGAGTCCATGCCTTTCCGATCATGCTCCTTGGCCGCAGCAAGTCCAACGAGAAACATTGCGAACACTTGAGGCATGAAAAGCAACGGCGTGATGGCATACAATCCGATCAAAGTTTCGACACGAAACATTATGATTTCTACAATCGTTCCCTGCGTGTGAATCCGGAGAGCATCTTGGTAAGAATCCAATGATGTAGCTTGTGAAAATGGAACGAACCCGAGCAGGACATGCCCAAGAAGTGAAACCAGCCACATGCAACTGGCTGCAATCAAGAGATTGCGGGCGCTCCAATTGCGCATCCAATACAGCGGAACGCCTAGGATCGCATACGAAACTAAGATATCCCCAACGAACAAAAGGCAAGCGTGCAATAATCCAATCAAAAGCAAACCACCTAATCTTCGAAAGAACCGCCAGCGATTGGCGTCGGTGTCGCCCGAACGCAGTTGCGAATAAAATCCCCAACCGAAAAGAAAGGAGAAAATGAGGATAAACTTGCCATCGCAGAAAGCTTCGATAAGAAATTGGCCCCATCGATCCCAGTGCGACGGAAATCGCAAATCGATGTAGGCTCCGATCGAACCTTCAGGCATAGCAAAGAACGAAAAATTCACAAACAAGATCCCCAGCAGAGCGATCCCTCGCAAAGCATCGAGTGCTTCGATTCGAGTGGATTGCCTCACGGAAGTGTTTGTGGAATGGACGATCATTGAGCAAACTCGTCAATCCACTTCAAAAGTCGATCACGTACCAATTTGGTTTCTTTGGCGGTCGCGCCACCGAATAATCTTTCGGTCCACAGCGAGTCAACGGCCAACCGCACAATCAAGGCAACCGCAGGTTCGAGTCCATCCTCAACGGCCCGCTTACGCCAGTGAGAGGTAAATCTACGAAAGGGTTCGGCCCGTGGGTCATCACTGGTCAAGATGGCGAGCATTGCGCTGGCTACGCGATCCTCAGGCGAGATTTTGGCAGTGGACAGCTCGACATAAGCACGCAGCCAACGGAATGGTCCTTTCAGTGTCTCTGCATACTGAGAAACGGCTTGATCGTACTTAGTGAGCAAATACTCGAGCGTTTCTACGAATAACTTGTCCTTTGACGGGAAATGGTATTGCACCCCACCTTTTGTTGCGTTGGTGGAAACAGCCAATGCATCGATAGTAAGTGAGTCAATCCCTTCGGTCGCGATCAGATTTACGGCTGATTGCAACATCGATTCTTTTCGGCTCGCACGTCTTTTTCGCTGTACCATACGTATGGTATAGTTATAGCGGCCCATCTTGTCAATTCAAGAATTGGAAACACCGTTGTAGTGAACCCTCAGTCCCTTCCCCAGCTAGCAAGCCATCAACAACCCATCTTCAACAACTAGTTCCACAATTTGCGCCTTGGCTTGCTGTTCGGTTAACTCGCCACGGAGGATTTTGACACTGGACGGGGCAACAATCCCGAGAGAGATTCGGTTGCCTTGTATCTTGACGACTTCCACAATGATGTTGCCGTCGATAACTAACTTGTCACCAACTTTGCGACTTAGAACTAGCATTTTGATTCTTCCACGAGTTCGATTGCTGCGGCAGTGCGGGAATTGTTGGTCTGCCGCGTCCCAACACATTCATTATCAGCTGGGCATGTGACAACTTAGGTCAATGCGGAAATGAATTCGAAATCTTGGTACGATTAAGGTTTCCAGTAACCGCTGTCGTCCACTAAATCTCTAAGCGGTACTTTGGCGAGCGTTGCGCCATTGGGAAATTGAAGCGTCGCGGTTTCACCATCGACGGAGACAAGAATCGCCCGTTGGCCTCGCACGTATCGATTGCTGAGTGGAACTTCCTGTCCAATTCGAGACCTGATAGCGTTGAGTTGATCTTCGGCTTCCCTGCGAAAGTCGATTTCTTTCGGTTTCTTTGACATGGCATGTACTCCTTTGCCACGAGTTTCTCGATGGCGATGACACGTTTGGTCAATTGCCATTAGGGCCTAGTGCCGCAACTGGGAGATAGTGTCGATCATAACCCGACGCATAAGATTTTGGATTGGCGATTGATGATTGCAGATTGGTAAGACAAAGACAGAACGCAATCCGATCTGTTGGTGAGATCGGCGACACGGAAATCCAATCTTAAGCAATAAGCAATAAGCAATAAGCAATAAGCAATAAGCAATAAGCAATAAGCCTTATACCTTATACCTTATACCTTATACCTTATACCTTATACCTTATACCTTATACCTTATACCTTATACCTTAAATCCCTCGCTCACGCTGCGGGTTAGGATTTCGGCGGTTCTCCAATCAAGGTTATCTCCAAGTTGCAGCACTAGTTGGGTACATCATCCGATGGAATGGATTGATTCATTGCTCTCAAGGGACGCATTAAGACACCGCAGGGATTCGTATCGTCGTTAGCATTCCATTCGGAATCATCTGAGTCATGGTCATGCTTCCTTGATGTTGTTCGATGATCGATCGACTGATGCAAAGCCCCATTCCTAATCCACCAGGTTTGGTTGTGTGATAGGGTTTAAAAAGGTCTGCAATCTCGGAGTTCGCTAAGGCTGGACCATTGTCGAGAATACAAATCTGAACCCAGTTGTCCACCGTGCTTGTTGTTATCCTTATAGATCGTCCCGATTGCTCGATCCCCTGAATCGCTTCCACTGAATTCTTGATGACATTCACCAACACCTGTTGGATGCGGATAGGGTCGGCTTCAACGATCGCTCCGCGCGAATCCAGTTCTAAACGTGTGACGGCATTTGCATTGGAGAGGAGATTCTTGAGGATCTTGAGAGTGTCATGAATGCAGGTATTAACATCCATCCTTTGAAGCTGGAATACTTCGAGTGTTAAATATTTTCGAAGTCGATTCACGATCACACCGGCCTTGGTCGCTTCACCATGGACCAGCTCAAGCGTTGCGGATAACTCGGAATCCGTTGAACCAGACTTCTTCAACCCATAAAGCAGTCCGCCCGAAAAGTTGCAGATGGCACCCAGCGGCTGATTGATTTCGTGAGCTAGAGTTGCTGCAATCTGTCCTAGGGTCGACGTCCGCTGCGCATGGGTTAATTGATCTTGCTTTTCCGAAATGAGCTTTTCTGACAACTGCCACAAATGGGTCGCCCAATTACGAAGCAAAACACCCGACACCAAAGAGGATACGCTTTGAAGGAAACCTCTATTTTCCTGGCCAACGATTCGAGCTGAATCAAACTCGCCTTCGATAAAACCAATGAGATTTTCGTTTTCGTGAAGGGGTATACGAAAACCGTGGATCGAATCTCCGAGTTGCAATTGATCGACATCGATCCGTTGAATCTCACCCAATGCTGCTCTTGAGTTAAGGCCCACCTTTGCCAAAGTTTCGATCGTTTCACCCGTTGCATTCGTCAACACAACTCGCCCGGATTCCAAGCTTAGACCATCGTCAATTTTCGTGATAACTTGCCTAAGAAAGGTATCGCGATCCGTAATCACAACAGCCAGTCGACCTAGCTCGGCATTGATGGCAAGTAGGTTTGCCCGTTGCTCCAGTCTTTGTTCATTCTGCTTCGCTTCAGACAGATCGTGATAGGAAATGACAGAACCCATGATAACGCCGCGAGAGTCGCGTAACGCGGAGATGGCTAGTCGCACAAAAATCGGTTCCGATCCTCGGGAATTCATCCGAAGCTTGCATTCTCCCTGCCATATTCCACCCGACTGAATCTGCCGCTGGACAAGCTGCTGATCGTTTGGCTCTAACAAAAGGAAATCAAAAATCGATTTCCCCATCGACTCCATCTGCGAAAAGCCTGTCAAGTTTTCGGAAAAGCGATTCCAGTAAACGATGCTGCCGTCTGTGTTCGAGGCGATAATTCCGTGATCAACAGCCTCTAAAAGTCTGAGCTGAAAAGCGATCTCTTCGTTTGCAACATCTAAATTGTCACTGAGATAGGCAGCAGCGGCTCGATGGCACTGTTCGATGAGTTGGTTGTCGTGACGCCCTTTCTCAACGTAGGCAAAAACCCCAAGATTGAGCCCGTCCTTTGCAGACTCGAAAGTGGAATCCACCGAATGCAGGATGACTTTTGTGTTGATTCCGATTCGGTTGAGACCGCGAACAAAATCGAAGCCACTTGTCCCGCCTAAATCTAAATCAACGATCGCGACTACAAATTTTTGTTCTTCGGATAGCCGAAGCCCTGTTGCTACATCTTGGCAAACCGTGACGTCAAAAAATGCTTGTTGGAGTTTCTTCCGAATGAGTGCAGCCTGCGACTCATCGTCTTCCATCAAAAGGACCCGAGTCCGGATTGGGTTGCCGTTGATGTCCTCCATTTGCATTAGACTGGGTCTGCTGTCAAACGTTGACAAGTCGCCAGAAACTCCTCTAACCTGTCGGCTAACGCTATCATGGTTGCCCCTGAACGAAGTTGTTCCTCCAGGATGGTTGCCTGCGGCGTTACTTCATGAAAACCATAGCTGCCGCAAGCGCCCTTGAGCTGATGGATCAGCGTGCGAAGTTGATTGTGATCATTTTGCTCTATCGATTTTCTAATTGATAGCAAACGCAGTGGAATGTTCGAGACAAACTCGGAAACCAGTTCGGTGTAGTCTGGATCATCAGCGAGTTTCGATCGGATTGGCGGTAAGCTCATTTTTATTGCCTCTCAAAGTTGCTCACGGACGACCTTAGTTGACCGAATTCTATCGTTCACCACAATGCCAATGCGGCGAACTAATCCAAAGCGGGCGGTTTTAGGGCAATTTGTTCTCTGCTGCAAACGGTTTTATCCGTTGAAAGGCTGGAGACAACCATCGGAATTGTCCTGGACAATTTGGCATGGATAGCTTATGACGCTGCTATGCCCTTTGCGTTTTAAAAACAATGGGTGACGAGATGGACAGCAAGCAAGTTGTTTATGTGGTCGATGACGATGACGGGATGAGGGATTCGATGTCATTCCTTTTGAAGAAAGCGGACATCTCCTGTCTAGCGTTTTCTTCGGGGAAGCAGTTTCTAGACCAGTGGGATGGCACCCAACCAAGCTGTATGGTTGTCGACTTCCAGATGCCCGACATGACTGGATTGGCGTTGCTGAATCAGGCACGTAGCCGCCACGGATTTATACCGTTCGTTTTGGTAACGGGCCACGGTACAGTCGCGATGGCCGTCGAGGCAATGAAAATGGGAGCGGTAACCGTCATTGAAAAACCCTTTCGCCACGAGCTTTTCATCGACACGGTGCAGACAACCATGGCACGCGATTTACAGCGACGCGAATCTGAGTTGCAGAAGCTTGATGTTGCCAATCGCATCAAATCGCTTACCGAACGGGAGCAGGAAATCGTAAAAATGGTGGTCGAAGGTAGTTTGACCAAGCAGATTGCTAAGCAACTTGGGATCAGTTCCAAGACGGTCGAGGTTCACCGCAGTCGTATCACCAAGAAACTAGGAGTCAGGTCGGTCGCACAACTCGTTCGGATGGTGGTGCAGTCGTCAGCCCTTTCGCTATAAACACTTGCAGCCATTCGATGAAATGAAACGCGTTGTCTTTTACCAATCGATTGCGCATAGGTTTCATCAAGTTCGGTGCACGCTATTGGCTGTCGCTCAATAAGCATGCGACACCCGCCGATGAGTCGACACAAATCACTTTTAGGTTAAACTTGTTTGGATCGTCGAAATCGATTGCGATATAGAAATCGGGTTGACTACAGAGATGTCGCCGTGGCGCAGTTCTCCGTGACGCCGTTCCCCGCTGCGGAGCTTTGGCTGTTGCAAACGCAACTTGCGGACGAAGGGCTGCACTTGGTCAGCATCCAGGGGCTTCGCGAAATAATAGCCTTGTCCATAGTGGCATTCCAACTCTTGAAGCTTCGAAAGTTGAGCAAGCGTCTCGATACCCTCGGCGACCACCTGAATACGTGTCTCCGAAAGTAACTTGATTACGAGATCAACCAATTTGGAACGATAAACGTCTTCGTCAATATTGGTTATCAAAGAGCGATCCAATTTTAGGACATCGAGTGGCAGTTCGTGAAGACAGGCCAAGGATGAATGTCCTGTTCCAAAGTCGTCCAAGTCGATTTTTGCTCCGAGTGACCTTAGCTTATTGATCGCCTCAACCGACGCAGTAAGG
>JALOQS010000011.1 GCA_025459355.1 Pirellula sp. | reverse complement strand
TCGATCCCGACCCGGCCCGTGACTTGGTAGGCAATGAGCACCGGTATCGCCACCACCAACGAACTGCACAGAAAGCCCGCACTGAACCAATCCATCAAACGCGGACTTGGTTTCGCTTTTTCTTCTCGACTCATATCGGTTATCTATTTGCTCGATAAAGGAATAATGCCTTGCCAGTCGGCAGGTGGCGTGCGCCCATGCTGTGCAATGAACACGGTGAGAAAATCTTTCACTCGATCTTCGGCTGGCACGTGATGCAACAATCGAAACGCAGCGTCCCAATCGCCCGCTTGTAAACACTCGAGCGCTTGTTCGTAGGCGCGTATGTGCTCGTTCGAAAGCACGCTCCCGTCTCCCTCAGGTGGCAACAGCTCACTTACCGTCAGTGGTGTAGTCACGCCATAAGGAAGCACTCTAGCAACTTTGCGAATGCGAAACGAATCGGGACAGCCGCTAGCCAGCATCTTGGCGGTCGTTTCGTCTATGAGAATCGGTGCTTGGAGTTGTTTCGTCATGCTCTCCAAACGAGCTGCGAGATTGACGACCGGTCCAAAGACCGTCACCTTGACTTGATCCACCGTACCGATGCGCCCGGCAACAGCTCGGCCCGTTGCAATTCCCAGGCCCGCACGGAAGCCGAACAGCGGGTGATCTTTCCGCTTGGAGGCATCCTCGAACTCGGCACGAATCGCTAGTGCAGCATGAGCCGCTTGATGCACCGCATCGGATTGCCCCAGCGGCCAGCCCCAGAAACCCATGGCTGCATCGCCATGAAAATCGCCGACCACGCCGTGGCTGGAGAGGATATGGTGAGTCATGACGCCTAACGCATCGCTAACACGTTGCAGCAATTCCAAAAGTCGATCGCTCGACTCTTCGCTACGTCGGGAGAAACCTCGCAAATCGCAGAATAGTACCGAGACGTCGGTTTCGCGTGGCGCAAGCACTTGATCGGGATCAGCCGTGGCCAGTGCTCGCTGAACAACGGGAGCGAAGAATGGACGCAACGAATCTTGTCGTCGCAGGAGCAACCGCGTTTGTCTCAGAGAGCTAATCGTCGTGGCCGTTAGTTCCGCGAACTTCAACTCATCTTGCAGACCATGTTCCACTTCGAGGGTTGAGTTTTTAGGGGGAGCGACTCCTTCGATGCCGGAGAAATCACCAGCCACATAGATCGCCCAACCAGGACATGCTTCCCCGAGGATCGGAGTGCAAAAGGCCCAGTCGACATTTTCGCTTTGAGTGAACGAGGTCTTGGCGAGATACTGATTTCGGTTCCAAATGTTAAGCACGCTTTGTTGCGTCTTGAGCGCTTGTTGGATCAATCGCGCCGAGGGAGCGAATGGTTCGCTGATCGTGCTGCGCGAGTCCCAGTGCAACACGCGGATTTCGGAGTCCGTTTGGGCTGTTGAGGATTCGTCATCGGAGTTGATCGTGGTCAATTCGTCTTCCTCCGAATCCTGTTGCATAGCGGGGTCCGAAACGACCGCGACCAATGCGGCCCGGGGAATCCCCTGCATCAACATACTCACAACCCGGACACACAGTTCGTCATCCGATCGGCTGCCCGAGATGATTTCTGGCAGTCGGCTCAAGGCCTCGATGCGACGATCGGCATCGCGATAACGGTATTGTCGAAGCTGTGAGGGAGCAAACGTCAGCTCGGTCATAGCGGGAGGAGCATCACCGGCCGAGACCATGCGAATGCGATGGTCGACCAAGCTGAATGTGGTTTGCCCAATCACAAAATGTTCGCCAATGCCAACCTCGAAGTCGTCTCGCCGCAGTCCTTTAAAGAAGACCGGGTTTCGCGAATCCATCAGCCTGTGGACGGCGAGTTTGGTACCATTCCACGTGAGTTGAGCATGATTTCGAGAAATGCGGTCGTCCCATGGCACAGACCAGCCCGATGACGATCGGCCTAGAACGATAGAAGCGGTCGCGATGACATCGGCATTGGGTAATGCCCGGCGCCAGCGGTCAGTGATAGCAGGTCCCTGTGCAATCAAATCAGGCATCGATCCATCCTAGAAAAGCGGCATTTCCCCGTGACATTACAAAGTAGGAATAATGAGTATACTGAATGATCGGACCGAAATGACCTCGAACATCAATACTTATATGGATTCAGAACAACTCGCTACCGATCCCGATCCCAACGCCATCGGTTCCGCCGATCCCAACGCTCAGCCAGTGGCTGCAGAGCTAGCCGCCACCGATTTAGCCGCCACCGAGTCAGCGGCAGAGCTCGCCACGGCCGATACCACGACTGAACAAACCACCGCCGAACAAATCGCCACGGAACTGATGCGACGGATCGATGATACGCTGAGTCATATATGGATGGTAAGAACGTTTCTCAAGCACTCCGATGAAGCATCGGAGGATGAAGAGTTGGCCGAGGTGCATCGCGAATTGTACGATTTCATGCTCGCATTGGGCCCTTCGATTGATGCAGGCGATGCCAAAAAGTATCTTCATTTAGCACGCAAGAAATTCTCCAAGTTGAAACGAACGGCCGAGCACTTTGCCGAGTTGCAGCCCGAAGTTTCCGGCCACATGAACTTTAAGATGGCAGCGAAATCGTTGGGCATTGCCGTATCTCAGATCGAGCATCTGTTAAAGTAGAACATATCCTCGACTAAAAGCCGCCCGCAAAACCGATTTGGCTGAATGGCCCTAGGCTGGAAGATTACCAAGGTGAAAAGCTGTGAAGATTGATTTTGAGTTCATCGGTCCCTACAAAATTGTCCGGGTCTTAGGACAAGGCGGGATGGGAACCGTGTATCACGGCGTACACACCAAGTCGGGCGATCCGGTCGCTGTGAAAATCATCGCCCCGGCGTTGGCCCAACATCAACGCTTTCGACGCAGGTTTGATGCCGAGATCCAGACGTTGCTCAAGCTCAAGCATCCGAACATTGTGCAGCTCATCGGTTCCGGCGAAGAAAAGGGGATGCTGTTTTATTCGATGGAGTATGTCGATGGCGAGAATCTTCAGCAACAGTTGCGGCGAGAAAAGAAGCTCGATTGGCAACGTGTGATCGAGATTGGGATCGAAACCAGTTCCGCGCTCAAGCACGCGCACGATTTCGGAATCATTCACCGCGATTTGAAGCCCGCCAATTTGATGATCGACACCCAAGGGCGAGTCAAGTTAACGGACTTCGGAATTGCAAAGCTCTTTGGTGCGGCCGACGCGACCGTCGAGGGATCGATTCTAGGTACAGCCGACTTTATGTCACCGGAACAAGCGGAAGGCAAACCGGTAACGGTACGCAGCGATCTGTATGCTTTAGGGAGCGTATGTTATGCCGCGTTGACAGGTCGAGCACCTTTTGGAGGGAAGACGGTCCCCGAGGTTTTGTTCAACGTTCGTTACAGTACGTTAACCCCCATCTCGGAATTGGTGAGAGATGTACCGAGTGAGTTGAGCGATTTGATTGAAGAGCTCTTGGCCAAGGATCCTTCTCGACGGCCGCCGACAGGTTTGGTGGTTGGGAATCGGTTTCAGTCCCTCAAGATGGGCTTGGCACATCGAACGCAAATCACCGAAGGGAATGATGCTGGTCGGCTCAAGGAGTTAACCAGTATTGATATCGATCCGGAGATTCTAAGCGACCCTCGAATCAAGAAGAATCAAACGGTATTCGTTTCGGATCACACCCACATGAAGGATGAGAAACCCGTAATAAAAAAGGATGCGACTCGATCCGATTTCCCATCCCGAGCGGGACCAGATGAAAAAACCGTAGCCGCAGAGTTGGGCCAAGGGCGAGAGTCCATGGATGAGCTCAATGTAGATCGTCCCAGCGGCATCGAGCACATGGGCAAAACCAACTTCAAAGAGTTTGAAGAAAAGGATCGCAGGCGAGTAACCCTCACCACGAGTGAACCGACCGACCATTCCAGTCTTGGGCAGTGGATACCCATCGCCATTCTCAGCGCTGCGTTGTTGGGTTGTATTGGTGCGATGATTTGGTTGTTACGATCCCCCTCAGCGAATACGTTGTACGGTGAGATAGCCCAAGCGATCGATAGCAATGACGAAGAGGTTTGGTTATCCATCGAATCGACTGCGCTGAGGTTTCAAGAGTTGTACCCCAACGATCCACGCATAGCGGATGTCGAGGCCGCTCTCGAAGAAATCGATTCCATCCAATCGATCAAGACCCTGCAACGAAAAGCCAGACGCGGATCGGGGGATCAATTGACACCCATGCAGCAGGCCTTTTTGGAGTGCCTAGAGGCCCAATCGCTCGACGCCAGCGTAGCGATTCGAAAGTATCAAGCGTTTTTGACCATGTTCGCACGCGAGGCCGAGAATAGCAAGTTATCCAAGCAACTCGTATCGCAAGCAAAACGCTCCTTGAACATGCTCGCACAAGAGCGGGACACCAAGAAGAATGAGGCTTTAGAGGAACTTGAGAAGCAAGCAGACTGGGCCCAAACAAATCTGTCACCGGAGATCAGACGCAAGTGGTTCGCCGCTTTGGTCGAGCTGTTCGATGATAAACCGTGGGCCAAGGGTTTAGTAGAACGAGCTAGGAAGCAGTTGACACAAGACGACACTGGCAAGTAGCCCACTCACCTCCTTTCGGTGCCTTCAAATTCTCAACACCGTCAATCCCGTCAATGCCGTCACCAACCGGCACAAACCCTACTCCACAAACGACTAATCCATCACCCAAGTTTTTTCCCCTATGGCGATCGTATCTGTTAAGAACCTGACCAAGCGTTACGGCGAGTTTTTGGCGCTGAACGGTTGTTCGTTAGAGGTACCCCAGGGATCTATTTTTGGGTTATTGGGTCCCAACGGTGCAGGAAAAACGACTTTGATTCGTAGTTTGTTGGGATACATCAAGCCGACGTCTGGTGTCGCGACGATCGACGGGTTTGACTGCATAACCGAGTCGCTCAAAGTCCGTGAACGCACAAGTTATTTACCGGCCGAGACCAAATTGTTTCGGACCATGCGTGGGATTGATTGCATCGAGTTTTTTTCCAGCATACACCCACGCGGCGATTTCCAGCGAGCCAAGAGCATTGCGGAGCGGTTGCAATTGGATTGGTCGAGGCGAGTGGCCTTTATGTCAACGGGCATGAGGCAGAAGCTGGCCATTAGTTGCGTCTTGAGTTGCTCCACCAGTCTTATCATCTTGGACGAGCCCACGGCGAACCTTGATCCCAATGTGCGTGCTGAGATTTTGGTGTTGGTCAAAGAGGCGCAGAGCAAGGGAGCGACGATCGTGTTTTGTTCGCACGTGTTGAGTGAGATTGAGGAGATATGCGACAGGGCCGCCATCTTGAGACGAGGTGAGGCGGTCGAAACGATTGACATCAAGTCAGTGAAGCCGGTTCATCGCGTCCGAGGCACCCCGACCGTTTCCATGAGGGCTTGGTCGAGCCATAATACGGTGCGTCGTTTCGTCGAGCGAGGCGATTACGTTGAGTTTGAGTTAGATGGGGACATGGGCGATCATTTGGAGTTGTTGCAGACCATGAAGTTAGGCAACATAGTAGTCGAATCCGTTGGGTTAAGAACGTTGTACGATCGCATCCACACGGCATAAGACTCCAAAGCCACAACCCAAAAGCGTGAGTTTAGAAATTTCGGCTGTTTAGCAACCGTAGAACGGGTCGTAGAACGGGTCTCCAGGCCCGTTCTACGGCCCAGCGAGCCGAATGGGCGCTAGCCCCGGTTTCCATCAGACTTTAGTCCTTAGTCTTTAGTCCTTAGCCAAGCACTTGGCTTCGCCGCCCCACCCGAAACGTAGAATGGGCGCTAGCCCCGGTTTCAGACTTTAGTCTTCCGTGGCTGACAGTTGGCATTGGGACGGTCCTGGAGAACCGTCCTACGGGGGGCAGCGGCTGCGCCGCCGGAAGAAAAGGGCGCGCGGGGGCTCGTGTATCTAGCGAAAAGCCGGACGATCCGCTGGGCAAGCCAGCGGGATTTAAGAATTGAAGATTGACGTTTGGCGATTGTAGATTGAATCTAAATCCAGCCAATCAACCGTAGAGCGGGTCGTAGAACGGGTCTCCAGGCCCGTTCAATGCTTGCCCCCACGAGCCGCATCGAACGGAATTTGAAATCGGAATGGCTTTTGCTGCTCGGGGTTGGACGATTGGGTCCTGGCATTTTGACAGTCGAAATAGCTCCCTATTTCTGGTGGTAATCGCATCCCGAATTAGCTTCTGGAATGGTGTGGGATCGTTTCGGCTCTAAAATTCTCAGGGATCTCCCGTGCACGAGGCACTATTATCAGGTTTGTTTATAACATCATCCCCCTACGAGTCGAAGATTTCTATGTCGGTCGATGTTCAGAGAATTAAAGAGCAAGTGTTGAGGTTTGCCGACGATATCGAGCAAATTCGTTCGCAAGTTCGAAAGAACTTGGTCGGGCAAGACGTTATGCTCAGTCGTCTGCTAATCGCCCTTTTCACCGGGGGGCATGTTCTCTTAGAGGGGCTACCGGGGCTTGCCAAGACGACCGCCATCAAGGCTCTTGCGGGAGCGATCCAATGCAAGTTTCAAAGAATCCAATTCACCCCCGATTTGCTCCCTGCCGATTTGATAGGCACCATGATTTACAACCCTCGTGAGGGGAGTTTTGGAACACGCAAGGGACCGATCTTCGCGAACTTGGTCTTGGCCGATGAGATCAATCGTGCACCGTCCAAGGTACAGTCCGCGCTGCTAGAAGCCATGCAGGAGCGGCAGGTTACCATTGGAGACGAAACCTATACACTCGAAGAGCCGTTCTTGGTGCTCGCGACTCAGAACCCGATCGAGCAGGAGGGGACCTATCCATTGCCCGAGGCGCAGGTGGACCGGTTTATGCTCAAGGTCGTGGTGGGTTACCCGAACAAAGCCGATGAACGCAAAGTGGTGGATCAGGCGTTAGATGGCGTCAAACGCGAGATCCAGCCTGTTTTGAATCCGTCGAAACTCTTCGAGATCAAGCAAACGGTGTCATCGATCTATATGGATGACAAGATCAAAGACTATGTTCTGGAAATCGTTGCCGCCACGCGGGAGCCGCAGAATTACCGGATGAAAGAGCTCCAGCCTTTGATCCAATGCGGCGCGTCCCCTCGTGCGTCGATCAATTTATGTTTAGCCGGACGAGCCAACGCATTCTTATCGGGCCGTGGATATGTGACACCTCAAGACATCAAGGATGTTGCGCTCGATGTCATGAGACACCGCATTCTTTTGACTTACGAAGCTGAGGCCGAAGAAAGAACCTCGGATAGTGTTGTTCAACAAGTGCTCGATACCGTCCCTGTTCCTTAGTTATCTGGATTGAGGGAAGCGACTTATGGCGACTCGAAGCCTCGAAGAAATCCTTCGCGACGTTAGACGCATTCAGATTATCGCTCGTCGGCAGGTCAACGACTTGATGGCTGGTGAGTATTCCAGCGCGTTCAAAGGTCGTGGCATGGAGTTTGATTCGGTCCGCGAGTATGTGCCGGGAGATGACATTCGGAATATCGACTGGAACGTCACAGCGCGATCCGAGTCCCCGTTTGTCAAAACATTTTGCGAAGAACGCGAACTAACGGTCATGATCGCGGTCGACATTTCCGCGTCCAATGCGTTCGGTTCCACGAGCCAGTCCAAGCTTGACATTGCGGCCGAAATCGCAGCCGTCCTCATGTTCACGGCCTTGACCAATAACGACCGTGTCGGATTGCTTCTTTTTGCAGAAGACATCGTGCGTTACATTCCCCCAAGCAAAGGACGTGGCAGTGTTTTGAGGCTGGTCAGAGAGTTGCTGACCGTCGAGCCGGTCCGCGCACAAACCAATCTGTCTCTTGCACTTGAGTACCTCGGCAAGGTCCAGCGAAGACGTTGCGTCGTGTTCTGCATCAGTGATTTCTTAACCGATTCCTTTGACAAATCCCTTCGAATCATCAATCAAAAGCACGATTGCGTCGCGGTCACCATCGCTGATCCACGTGAAGAAGAAATTCCCAACGTCGGCTTCGTCACCTTGCAAGATGCAGAAACGGGTCAAGTTTTGGAATTGGACACAGCCAACAGACATGTCCGCGAATGGTTGCAAGCGAGAGTCAAGTCGCGTCGCGAGTCACTCGCGCAAACATTTCGGCAGGCTGGAGTTGATCGTTTGAACATTCGAACAGATCAACCCTACTCGAAAAGCCTGCACGCGTTCTTTCACGGACGGGAGCGGTCGAGATCATGATCACTCCGATCGTCAGCAACATAATGCAACCCCGGTTTCGACCTTTCCTTTTGATGGTTTGGATGATCGCCATTGTTGGCTGCGATCGGTTGGAACAAGATAAGTCAAAAACCGAGTCGGCCGACTCGGCGGATCAATCTATCCTTAAGTCGACCGAGAAAGGGGGCGTTCGCCTGGATGTCGAGGTTTATCCCAAAGAGCCTCGATTGTCCGATCTCGTGGATTTGACGATCAAGATTGTTCACCCCTCGGCGATGAAGGTCGAACCTCCCGTGTTCGGACAATCGGTCGGAGATTTCGCGGTCCGCGACTTCAGCGAACGAAGCAGCACCACAGCCAGCACCACAATCAATACCACAGCCAATGCCGAGTCGGGTAAACCAACCGATTCGGAGGGAGCACCGAGCGACGAGAAAACGACTCAAGTGATTCGTTACCAATTGGAGCCCATGTTTAGTGGCAAGCATTTGATACGATCGATACCGATTGTGTTTACCGAGAAATCAGCTCAGGGGGAAGAAACCCGTGACGTTGTGCAATCGGAACCGATCGAAATCAATGTCGTATCTGAGTTCGGCGATGTCAGTTCGGATTTGAGTCAGGTTGATCCTATGACCGACCCGATAGCTCCGAAACAGAATTGGTTTTGGTTGGTTCTTGGCATTGTTTGCTTGATTGGGTTTCTTTCGGCATGGGTTTACTGGTTGATCAAAAGGCGATCGGAATTACCAGTCGTTGCACCGATGCTGAGCCCAGAACAGATTGCAAACATGGCTTTGGCAGAACTAGTGGCGGAGCAGTTGCCGACCCGAGGTATGGTAAAAGAGTTTTACTTGCGGCTAACAGGCATAGTGAGGGTTTTTATCGAAAGTAAAACTGGGCTGCGAGCTCCTGAGCAGACGACCGAAGAGTTTTTGAGAGACATGCGAGCCAGTTCGCAATTCGATGGGCCGCAAGCCTATCGATTGCAAGAGTTTTTAACGGCGGCAGATTTAGTTAAGTATGCTGGCCAAACACCGGACGAGTCCAGTATTACGCAATCGCTCGAGCGGGCTCGCGAGTTTATCGCGATTCGATTTGAACATCCCGAAGAGGCGACACCAGCATCGAGTGCTACGGAGGGAAATCGTGGTTGAATCCTTTCGATTTCAGTCGTGGTTTTTCCTCGCGGCGATTCCTATCGTCGTATTGATATTGCTTTGGAGCAATAAGTCCTCCCATCGCGGACGGGTCATTTTCTCTAGCCTGAATGGACTTGAGAAATGTCCGATGACCACCATGATGCGATTGCGTCGTCTATTGCCGTGGCTTAGCGGATTGGGTCTGGTCCTGCTGACAATCGGGATGGCGAGGCCGCAGTGGGGAAAGAGTGAGTCCAGAATTAGTGGTGATGGAATAGCCATACAATTGGCCATTGATATCTCGGGATCGATGGAAGCGATCGATTTTCAAATTCGCGATGAGGATGTCGATCGATTAACTGCGGTCAAAGAGGTCGTCAAAGAATTCGTACTTGGTTCTTCGACCAGTGGCTTAAGAGGACGAAGAGACGACAGTGTTGGTTTAGTTGCATTCGGCGGTTTTGCCGATAGCAAATGTCCACTAACGCTCGATCATGGTGCCTTGATCGACATTGTTGCATCGCTAGAAATTCCGAAAGCAGTACGAGATAGGCGAGGGCGAGTCATCAACCAAGAATCGTTGCAGGAGGAGCTAGCGACCGCTATCGGAGACGGGTTAGCACTGAGTATCAGCCAGCTTAAGGAATCTAAGGCCAAGAGCAAAGTCGTCATACTGCTCACCGACGGAGACAACAACGCCGGTGTCGTCGATCCACGAGAAGCGGCTGCGATAGCCAAAGAGTTTGGGATTAAGGTCTACACGATTGGCGTAGGAAAAAATGGCATTGTGCGTATACCTCGCGAAGATGAATTAGGTCGCAGAATATTGGTACCGGCTCAATTTCGCGTTGACGAAAAACTACTTCGTGAGATTGCCGATGCAACCGGTGGCGTATTCTTTAATGCAGCTGATTCTCAAGGGCTCATCGATGTGTATGCCAAGATTGATTCGCTAGAGAAAAGCCAGTTAGAAGAAACGAAATACGCCCAATACCACGAACTATATCCATGGTTTGTGCTGACTGGCTTGGGTCTCTTGGGAATGGTTCATGGTTTGAATGCAACTCGATTCCGCAGTTTGACATGAGTAGGTGATCTATGGATTGGCGCAATGCAAGCTTGCTGATTTGGCTGCTCCCACTTTTGGTAGGTTGGGTGGTGTTGTCTGTTTACGCGATCACAAAGAATCGAGCAGCACGTCAACGATTTATGGCATCCAGCATGGCTGATAAACTGATGCCGAAGCTATCGCTGCGAAATCAAATCACGAAAATCGTTTTACAAGTCTTGGGAGTCTCGGCACTTTTGATTGCGTTGGCCGGTCCCCAATTCGGAGAACAAATCGAAACGATTGTCCCAAAGGGAAGCGATTTGTATGTCCTATTGGATGTCTCCAGGTCTATGCTCGCGAACGACGTGCCACCCAGTCGCTTGGAACGAGCCAAAGCCGACATCGGTGCGTTGGTCAATAGTTTGACTGGTGAACGAGTCGGCTTGATCGCGTTTGCTGGCCAAGCCGTGGTGAAGGTTCCGCTCACTGTTGATTACGAGTCATTCAGGCGAACTCTTGCTGACATCGACACGACCAGTGCACCTCGCGGTGGCACAGCTATCGGCGATGCAATACGCAAAGCATTAGAAGTGTTCAAACCGAACAGCCAGCGCGATCAAGCGATATTGCTTATCACCGACGGTGACGATCAGAAGTCGGCGCCGCTCGAAGCCGCAGAGGTTGCTGCGGAGCGGAGCGTTACTATCTTTTCGGTGGGGCTCGGTGATTCGACTCAAGGGGCCCGCATTCCAGTCAAAGATCGTACCGGGCAGTTTGTCGAGTATGAAGGCGAGCAGGTTTGGAGCAAATTGGATAGCAGTCTTCTTGAGCAACTCGCTTTAAAGACCAGTGGCGTATACATCCCAGCCGGAACCAAAAACTATGACTTGAGAGAGATCTACACCAATTATCTAGCCGAGCGTGGAGGCGACACATCGGAGACGCAAAATCGAATCCGCCGAGGAGAACAATTCCAATGGTTTTTGGGCTTCGGCGTTTTGCTTTTGCTGATCGATCTCCTGATCAAGCCGCACACAACGCTAGCCGTCGTGGGGGTCGAATCATCGCGTTATTCCAAGAGTTCTACTTTAGTTGCTACAACGGCAGGCGTCCTCATTGTTTCGTTTTTGTTTGGCAGTGCATCATCCTTGGCAGATGATTCAGCAACCATACAACAAGGGCTCCGGCATTATGAGAAACAGGATTTTGAAAAAGCCAGTGATACCTTTAGCAAAGCGGGCGAGTCGCTGCGCGATGCAAAGAGTCAAGAACAACACATCGCGTACTTTGATCAAGCGTGCGCGGAACATCGCTTGGGAAACAAAAACAAAGCCATCGAACTTTATTTGCAAGCGGCGATGGCCCGAGATCGCGGCTTGGCAGCTAGAGCCAATTTTAATCTCGCTCGCGTCCACGTAGACGCGGCCAAAGAGATTTGGAAGGATGGTTCTACGATCTTGGAAAAAAAGGAGGATCGCGAGAAACTGGTCGACGAAGCGAAGCAAGCGATAGCGGCCTATCGATCTAGTTTGGAGTTGGATCCCAATGCCACCACGTCCAGAAAGAACATCGAAATCGTTCGTCAATGGCTCAAAGTCGTCACGGACCAGTGGGAGGAATATGATCTGAACAAACGAAGACGGGAGACCGATCTCGTAGGGTTCTTGGACTACATGCAAAAAGTTCAAAATGAGATCATGTCCGAGTCGTCAGCGCTGGAGGATCTCTACCAACTCGACAAGCATGCGGAGTTAAAGCTCTTGCAAGACCGTTTGCTCGAGGAGTTCCCGTTTTTAAATGAGAAGATTCAGGAAGCGTTGTCTCCTCCGGAGCAGGCATCGCAACCCGCACCTACTGAGGAAGAGAAAAAGGAGATTCAAAAAGCCATCGACACGATGCTCGGTTGGTCCGATACCTCGCGAGATTACATGAAAATGTGTTCGACTTCGCTCGGAAAGTATCGTTCGTCCGAGTCATTAGAGCATCAGCAAAACGCTCTTGGTGAACTAGACCGGATATGGAACGCGATCGCCTCCTTAGATCAAGCGCTTCAGCGTGCGATTGCTGAACAACGAAAACTTGAGAAGGATTTAAAGCCTTTCCAAGACGACACGACCACAGAGCAAGTGTCAAGAAAATCGATTCGTGATCAAGAACGAGTTTTAGCCAGAGCCCTGACGCTGCAACCCAAAGCGCAGAACATGTTGGTCGCTTTATCTGAAGCAGATTCCAGCAACGAAAACATGCCCAATCAGTCTGAAGAAACGATGTCCGCCGAGCAAAAAGAACAGCTCAACGCCTATCTCAACAAAGCGGTGGAATTGTCACCCAAGGCGGTTGAAGAAATGAGATCAGCAATTGGGATGCTTAACAAAAACGACGGCCGGGAAGCTCTAGCACACGCAAGCGAAGCGAGACGAATTCTCGAAGAAATCAAAAAAGAGCAGCCAAAGAGCCAAGATCAGCAGCAAAACAATCAAGATCAGCAAAACGAACAGGATCAAAGTTCTGAATCGCAAGATCAGAAAGACGATCAGAAAGACGATCAGAAAGACGATCAGAAAGACGATCAGAAAGACGAATCGTCGAAGCAATCCGATGATCAGAAAAACGCCGATGACCAAGATAAGAATCAAGAAGAGAAAAACGATTCTGAATCAGACGAGAAATCGAACGATCAAAAAGACCCAAACAAAGAGCCTGATAAATCGAATGAAGAGAACAAGCCTAATGAAGAGAATAAAAGTGCGGCTGATCGAAAATCTGCAAAGGAGGACAAAGCCCCTAGCCAAGACCGAATCGCTGAGGCACTTCGCAAAGTTCGAGAGCGGGAAGCGGAGAAACGCGATCGCGACCGGCAACGTAGGTTAAAGGCATATGGTCAGTCATCTGTCGAAAAGGATTGGTAAGATGTTCCGCATGCAAACCAACGCTTCCTGTTTCTTGTTCGCGATAACGTTCGTTCTTGCAACGGCGACGCAAGGCTTTTCCCTCCAGGATCCGACGATACAAATCGCCATCGATACGGAGGAGATTTTCGTTGGAGAGTCCTTTACATTGCAAGCGGTCGTCGAAGGGGTGGAGTCAACTGAGCCCCCCGATGTGAGTCAATTGGATGGTGACTTTAGTGTCCAATTTGAAACAGAACAGTCGATGAATGCGACCTCTATGGTTGTGCAAAATGGCCGCATGACCACCAGGAAAGAGCTAAAGACCCTTTATCAATATCGAGTTACTCCTCGAAAATCGGGGCGATTGACCATCCCCGCGGTAACGATCCCATTCGAAGGCAAATTGATTTCCAGCCAGTCTCGCGAAATCAATGTGCTCGAACCCGAACCACAAGAGTACGTGATCGTCGAGGTATCGAGCGATCGAGACAAGGTTTATCCCACGCAGACATTTCAGGTTAACTTAAAGATATTGGTTCGGGAGTTGCCCGACAACAATCAGGATCCGCTGATTCCCATTCGCAGGAATCCCCCGAACATTTCGATCCCATGGATAGAAGAAATCGATGGTTTGCGAAGCCTCGAGGATAAAGGTCGATGGCTACAGAATCTGCTTTCCGATCAGGGGTATGGTTTTAGCATCAACGACTTTAGTTCGCGGTCTGGGTTTCTGTTTGATGGTCCGAGGGTCGCTCTCTTCGACTTGGTACGAGGTAAGGAAACTCGCAAACTGGAGAACGGTGAAGAGGCGCAGTTTTTCCGATATGAGCTTAGCCAGACATTCACTGCTGTTCGTCCAGGAACGTATTCCTTTGGTCCAGCCACGGTACGAGGAACATTTGTTGTTGATTCCCGTGGTCGAGAGTATCGCGGCAAAAAAATCGCAGCCACCACAAAACCAATCGAAGTCCAGGTAAGTGAGGTACCAAGCCCCCGGCCCAGTAATTTCTTAGGTGGTGTGGGCAAATTCACAGCCAAGGTAGATGTGTCCCCGAGGGAATCGCGAATCGGTGATCCCATGACGCTAACGCTTGAAGTGACGGGTCAAACCGCAGACTCGCTTGAACAAGTCTATGCACCGGATTTGAGTCAATTTGAATTGATCGCAAAAGACTTTGAGGTGATGGATCGCTCGCCGACGGGAAAGGTTGAAAGAAACATCAAAACGTTCACCTATGGAATAAGACCGAAAAACAGACTTGAAGAGTTTCCTGAGATCGAGTTTTCCAGTTTTGATCCAGACTCAGAGCAGTTTATCCCGATTACGACGAAATCATCGCCGCTTAAGATTGAGCAGGGAACCGCTCTATCAAGCGGGGAGCTGGCTGGCGCCCAGAACGCCAAACCGTCGACGATCAAACAGGATCGATCCGGTATCTTTCAAGGTACTCGCGACATGTACCCATTCACCAATGACGCGATTTCGCTTTCCGTTTGGACAGGAGTAGCCGGAGCGAGTTGGATTGTTGCACTGGCCGGGGCAGCATGGGTTCGTATCAATCGCGGACGAGTGAAGGATACGTTAGCCGAGCGGCTTTCCCAAGCTCGATCTGTGAGTATTGAACACATCAAAAATGCAAAGTTAGCACTCGCTAGCGGTCGAACCGATGAGGCAATCGCGTCTGTCAGGCAAGCGATCGTCGGTTTGATTGGCGCAAAACGCGCAACCGACGGACGAGGATTAACGACGCGTGATGTTTTGGAGGTCTTAGAGAGCACAACCTTGACAAAGCAGGAATCGTCGACCGTCAAAGACATACTCGATACGATTGATTCGGCTCGATACGGTCGCCTGTCCGACACCGACACATCCTCCATGATCGAGCAAGCGTCGTCGATGATGCCAACCCTTTACGCAGCCTTAGCGAATTCCACAACTCGTAATTCTTCTAAACGGTGCAGCGTGTTGTTAATGTTCGTTCTCTCGTCGGTTTCGATGGGAATGGAACAAACGCCAATTTTGGAGTCTGAATTTCAAAACGATTTTGACACCATACTATCGGCTATGGGAAAGTCACAAACGAAAGACGAGTTCGTTGCCGTCGCGAGTCGTTTCGAAGAGTTGGAAAGCCGCGGTTTGAAAAGCGGATCGCTTCACTTTCATTGCGGTAATGCTTGGTTTCAAGCGGGCGTTTACGGGAATGCGATTCGTCAGTATCGATTGGCCAAGTCTTATTTGCCGAGAGATACGTACCTGGAGGCCAATCTGCAGCAAGCCATTAGTGCCGCTCCGGGCAAGCTTGAGAATCATAATGGTGAGGGAATCTTTGAGAACGTTTTTTTCTGGAGCCGATGGTTATCTTATCCATTCAAGATTCAGGCGAGCACCGTCCTCTTTGTTCTTAGCGCGGGCTTGTTTGCCGGCTACGCGATCCGAGGCAAGAACCAATGGCTGCTTGGCAGCATGTTGGGGTTACTGATCGCGAGCGTCGTGTTAGGCGAAGCGGTAATTCGATCACCGGAACGTTATGTCACGAGCTATGGGGTTTTGAATACCCAGACGACGGTACGAAAAGGGATGGGTGAGGAATACGCCCCTGCATTTGACCGGCCGTTGCTTGATGGGGCGGAATTCGAAGTCTTGCAGCGAACCCGTGACTGGACCTTGGGCCGATTCCCGGGAATAGGCGACGGCTGGATCAAGAATGAGAATGTAGCAGGTCCATAGACCGATTATCAACAGTCCGGTTATCAACGAACGCGCGGAGTGGCTTGATTTTGTCATAACCGTCCCAAGGCATACAAGCATTCGGTAGTTTTGTGTCCAGACATTTCTGATCGGCTTGTATTGCCCCAACACCGTCTGGCGTAAAATCGGTTAGGATCATACGATACGCGTACCTTTAGATGCACAGCTTGTTTTGACCCGGTAGCCGTGGGCTGCTCAACATTCCTAGTCATTTCGGAAAATCATTATGTCGTTGGAATCAGATCGCGATGCAATTCTGGCCAAAACACAGCAATTGCTGGTTGCTATCGCAGGTGGAGATTGGAACACGTACGCAGAGCTTTGCGATCCCTCGTTGACCTGTTTCGAGCCCGAGGCGCTCGGGAACCTAGTCGACGGCCTCGACTTTCATCGATACTACTTTAATCTGCCGAACCCAAATCCCACACCGGTCCAAGCGACCATGATTGGCCCACACATTCGAATCATTGGTGATGTCGGAATCATCGCATATGTGAGGCTGGTGCAGAAATTGACCGATGGCAAGCCCACGACGACCGCAATGGAAGAAACTCGCATTTGGCATCGTCAGAATGGCAAATGGAAGCACGTGCATTTTCACCGCTCCCCTGCCTAGTCGCGATTGGTATTTTCCGCGATTGGTATTTCCAAAGTAATCAACCACGCCGAATCAACTTAGGCTCGACATGACCCCCACCGGATTCCTTCGAATTTCCGCGATCTGTGTTCCGACATCGATCGGCAATCCCAAGCGAAACCGCGAAGCCATCGAGGTAGCGATCCATCGCGAAACCGATTCGGATATTTTGTTGTTTGGCGAGTTGACTTTGAGTGGCTACACGTGTGGTGAGCTTTTTCTCCAAGCGTCGATGCTCGATAGTTGTCGGCACGAGTTATTTCAGCTTTGCAAATCGGTCAGCAACAGACAGCTCGTCGTGGTCGGAACACCTTGGGTTCATGCCAGCAAGCTATACAATTGCGCGGCAGTCATCTGGAACCAAACGCTTATCGGTCTAGTTCCTAAGCAGCATTTGCCCACCTATCAAGAGTTCTACGAAGGGCGTTGGTTTCAATCGGGAACCGGTGTATCGGAGTCATTGCAACTCTCCGAACAAATTGGAGAGGTTCCGTTTGGTCCAGATCTTCTCTTTGACAGCGGGCTAGCCAAGATAGGTATTGAAATCTGTGAGGATTTGTGGGTTCCCATCCCCCCCAGTTCCATTCAGACCATCGCCGGTGCAAATGTTTGTTTAAATCTATCGGCCAGCAATGAGACGGTAGGTAAAGCGAACTATCGACAGCGATTGGTGGTGACGCAATCCGGGCGATGCAATTCCGCGTACGCGTATGCGAGCGTCGGCCCGACCGAATCAACCACCGACCTCGTGTTCGGAGCCCATTGCATGATTTCGGAGAACGGCAGTCTGCTAGCGGAGTCCCAGAGAATTGGAACGGGGCTTCAGCTTCATTCGAACAACGTCGAAGCAGGTTTATGTTCCAGCGCAACAGCGGATATCGATCTTGGACGGATCGAGCACGACCGCCGCATGACCGGGACCATGCATCAAACCAATTTCAATTTGCCAAGATTCCGAAGCATCGCATTTAGTCTGCCGCGTGTCGCCAGGAAATTGAACCGTTTCGTTGATCCGAGGCCTTTTGTCCCCAGCGATACGCGTCAATTAGCAGAACGATGCGCCGAGGTATTCGAAATCCAAGTTGCCGCGTTGGCCAAGCGAATTAGCACGCTCCCTGAAAGCACGTCACTTACGATTGGTGTTTCCGGCGGCTTGGACAGCACACTGGCACTGTTGGTCGCAGCCAAGATGTTCGATTCCACTCGATTCGACAAGACTCGATTGATTGGACTTACCATGCCGGGTTTTGGAACCTCATCCAAAACGAAGAGCAATGCCTTGGATTTGATGAGTTGTTTGGGGATTAAATCCGAGATCATCGATATACGCCCCAGTTGTTTGGAGATCTTTCGAAATTTAGGGCATCGCCCATTTGGGATCGATTGCACTGGGCAGAGCGTTGAGTCTCTTCAGCATGTACTCGAGCAATTACCCGAAACCAACCGCAGCGATCTCGTTTTCGAGAATGTTCAAGCGAGAATGCGAACGCTGTTGCTCATGAGTCGTGGGTTTGTTATCGGGACAGGCGATCTTTCCGAAGGAGCGCTCGGTTGGAGCACTTACAACGCTGATCACATGTCCATGTATAACGTTAACTGTTCGGTTCCAAAAACCTTGGTGCGTTTTTTGGTCGAATTCGTTGCTAATCATGAGTATGCGGGGAGTGAAAGCCATGCCGTTCGAGCGAGGCAAGTACTGCTGGATATTGCAGCCACCCCCATTTCACCGGAACTGTTACCGCTGACCAAAGATAAGAGCGTCAGTCAAGCAACCGAAGAAACGGTGGGTCCGTACGAGCTGCACGATTTCTTTTTGTACCATTTCGTTCGAAGTGGAGCGTCGCGAGTCAAGATTCTAGAGCTCGCGACGAACGCCAAATTCAGCACCAACTATTCTGCGGCCACGATCGAGTCGTGGTTGACCGTGTTCTTTAAGCGTTTCTTTCAATCGCAGTACAAACGTAGTTGTGTGCCAGATGGTCCCAAGGTTGGAACCGTCTCCCTGTCACCAAGAGGAGATTGGCGAATGCCTAGCGATGCAGATCCAGAGCTTTGGCTGTAAACCATTCGATCTCACGAGCGATACCGCTGGCGAGATCGTTCGCTTTGAGTCCATCGGGCAATACGGGCCACGCGTAGGTTTCAATTTCGAAGTGTCCGGTGGGAAATCGATCCGTCCCCGAGAGTGGGCCCAAGATCGCGAGGGTCTTTTCAATTTCAGATTGCGTCGTGGAAAGTTCACCGAAACGCTCCACAAAAATCGGGACGTGAAAGTGCACTCGCCATTCGTCTTGTTGAGGCAAAGAGCTCGTCGCAATTGCCGAACGCTGCGAATTGGAAAGACCATCATGTAGCGCCAGGGGCAAATCCTCGACGAGGCGTTGCAGAACCAGCTGACCAACTGTGGGGCGATTTGCATCGAATCCACCCAACGTCGTTTGATGCAGATATCGATCTTCAGCAAATTGATTCAGTTGTGATAAAGCCAGTGCATGCTGCTCTTTCGACATTTTGCCCCATGGGATGGAGATTGCTGACGAGACCTGCACCTTTCCGACCCGGACTCCATAGTTAAACAGAGAGTTCAATTCCGCCTCTTGATCTTCGAACATGACAGCAGCGTGGCAAACGTCATGGCAGATCGTGATATGGTCCAACACATTCGCGCGCGAAGTAGCCGTGGAGCAGGCTGCGAGCAATTCATCGCGATAGAACCGAAGGAAAGAAGCGGTCGAAGTGAGGTAGCACCCAGGCTCGGGCTCAATGGCGATCACCATGTAACGTCCCGTCGTCTCCTGGAGTCGTGCGAGTTCCTGTGCCAGAAAGATCAAGTTTTTTGCAGCCATTTGAAGCTGTTCCTTGGTGGGCTGCGGCGTTCCCCACGCGATTGGCAATGTAGAAATGCTGCCTGATTGCCCCTCGGGAAGAATTGCGTCGAGGATTCTCACTAATTTCCTGGTGTATTCCAAACGGGATGGCTCCCACCAAGTCGGATGATAGACCGCGTGTTTTACGATCTTTTGATGAAAGTCGCCCTGTGGAAATCCATTTAACGTGTAAGGGAAAAGAGAATGCTGAGCCAGAGTGGATCGCAACTGTTCCAGATTACCAATCTCCAGTGCTTCGACAGCCGAAGTCTCCGAGAACCACAAACCAATTCCGATGGGCCCACCCACCAGCGTCTGCACTCGCGAGGTATAGTTCTCCAGATTTGCTAATACTTCAGAAAAGGTTCGGCCAGCATGAACGTTCATGCAGTACCCATTTTTTACTGTCAATTGTGGCGAATCCATCAATGGTTCCTTCTAAAGATAGCGAGAGTAGGCTATCTGAATCTGCAATGCGGCTTGGCTTGGGGCTAAACGATACTAAACTGAGTAGGTTATACATCCAGGTGAGTGGTAGAACAGGTAAGTGGTGGAATCGAACCTTAGCCGCTCTTCAGTCGCCAGATTTCGCTAACCACTTTAACTTCATTCTATGTTACGTTATTGGACCGCCGGAGAATCTCACGGAAAAGCCCTGCTCGCACTTATCGATGGATTTCCTGCTGGATTGACAATCGATAACGATCACATAGACCGAGAGTTGCAATTACGGCAGGGGGGCTATGGACGTGGCGGGCGACAAAAGCTCGAGCAAGACAAGGTTGAGTTTCTTACGGGCGTTTGGCAAGGCGTGACGCTTGGATCGCCGCTGACCCTGCAGGTTGTCAACAACGATTACAAGCTGGAGAGACTCAAAGAGCTCGAGCGGCCTCGCCCCGGTCACGCGGATTTAACTGGTTCGATCAAATATCTCGGGTCTATTCGTGGCGTGTTGGAGCGATCGAGCGCTCGCGAAACTGCGGTTCGGGTTGCGGCGGGAGCCTTGGCTCGGCAGCTACTGAGTCAATTCGGTATCGAGACCATCGGATATGTCTTGGAGCTAGGAGCGATGCCAATTGGTCGCGGGGATTCTTTAGGAAAGCCAGTTAGTCAAGTCAGAGCCTTGCGAGATACCAGCAGCATTTATTCGGTCGAGCCCGACAGGGACAAAGAAGCCGAATCCTATATCGATCGAACAGCAGATGAGGGAGACACATTGGGTGGTATCATTGAGGTGAGAGTGGACGGATTGCCGTTTGGATTGGGAACTCATGCTCAATGGGATCGCAAGCTCGATGGGAAAATTGCCCAGGCGGTTATGGCAGTCCAAGCCATCAAGGGTGTGGAGATTGGAATGGGGTTTGAGGCAGCGCGACGACCTGGTTCTCAAGTTCACGATCCCATTCACTTTGATCCTGAACAAGTCAATACACCGAACCTGGGGTACGTACGCCCGTCCAATAATGCGGGTGGTTTAGAAGGTGGGATGACCAACGGGCAATCATTAATTGTGAGAGCCGCCAAAAAGCCAATTAGCACGCTCCGCAAACCCTTAGATTCGATCCGCATGGAAGACAAAGGCTCGCATCGAGCTAGTTACGAACGGAGCGATGTCTGCGCGATTTCGGCTGCCGCCATTATTGTCGAGCATGTTGTTGCCTTTGAAATAGCTTCCGCTCTAGTCGACAAGTTCGGCGGAGATAGCTTGGTCGAAATGAAAGCACGATACGATCTGTTTCAGCAAATGGCTCGTCAACGTTAACCGCGAGTTCCACGTAATCTATACAAGAACAAAGCAAGGGGTTTTGAACATGATTCAGTCCGATATCGAAGCGTGCATGAACGATTCTGAGCGTGCACTGAAAAATCTTGGACTGCTGCTGGAGTCCATTACCCACCAAGACGAATCGGTGTCCAACGCAGCCCTCGAGTCTTTAGAGAATTGCGGACCGCCCCGGGCTGAGCAGATGGATTTGCTTTTAAAGCATTTACTGGACACCGATTCCTTGCGCGTCTTCTGGGCAGCAACTTTGATAGGGCGTTTGCTGGCAGATGATGCTGATGCCATAGCTGGCGTGGATCAAAAACTGCAAAAGACTTTTGCAGCACGGCTGGCAGACCAAAGTCTGGAAGAGTCAGCCAGAGAAAAGATTTGCTGGGCCATTAGCAATCTGCCGATGGTTTCTCAGGAACTGAGAAATGTGCTAGCAATGCTCGCCGCGGGTGCATCGCCGCGCATGCAGAGGCTCATTGAGGCCGCGTTATCGAAGGCTTAAAGAGCGACGCAACGTTCACTCCAAGTCACTCCAATTCGCTAGTCGTAAGTGTTTCCCGCAATCTTCTTAAATGGGGATTTCAAACGCTTGACACATTTGAAGCGAATCTTAATTTCAGGACTATCGCACAGGAGATTCGGAAGCGAGCGTTCTTAGCGCCTAAGGAGTGGTCCGATGATTGATTCAGGATTTCAGGATGTAGCTGGATTGGCGAAGCGACTGTTAATGGACAGTCATTTTGCCTCGATACGTGGACTAGATGTTCGGATGACCAATGAACATCTTGAGCTGTATGGAGAAGTCGAGACGTTCTTTCTCAAACAAGTGGCTCAGGAGACGATTCGTTCTGCAACTCGTAGCTTTGAAGTGGTCAATGCTGTAACGGTTCGGTCGAGTTGGTGCAGTGAGAAAAAGCAGCCGATCCCTGGGAAGATCGGCTGCGAGATCGACTGCGAGGTAGGTTAAGTCCCGCTGCGTGTTAGCGGACGAAGAGATGCATATACCTCTTGCCATCAGCACCCATGACCCAAGCTGCGCCGGCGTACGTATAGTTTTCGTACGTGCAGCAGGTGCCCCATCCCCAACTGGGCTCCATGGCACCACAACCCGCCGATCGTGCCGTCGAGCCAGCTGGCAAATAAGCAAAGTCATTGGCGAGATGGCCCGCTATGCGTCGCGATGCTCTGATCTGAGCACACTGTAACGCAGCTTGTGTCAGCTGTGGATCATGCTGAAACGGACGAAGACCACGCTTGGCGCGAGCAGCATTGACTTCAGCCAACGCGTCTGATCCGTCCTGCATAGCCGATAGCTCGACTGACGATGGCTCGATGACTTTGGAATGTTGTGCCATCTGGATGGTAGGTCCAGCAGATGTCGTGTGTGCTACCTGAGCCACTTGGACTGGCCTAGAGACGGCCTGAGTCTGGGTCGCGCTGGTGCTTCGAACATTGCGGCGGAAGAGGCCAGCATCGGTAACCGACTGCATTCCCAACAGTAGAACAGCAATCGCTAAAGAAAATCGCATCACAATCCCTTTCGTAACTGAATGTGTAATGGAGTTATTCCGTAAAAACTCCAGCAATCCCATGATTGCTCAACTCGATCCCGGGGTGGTCGCCCACTGTGCGCGGTCCCCAAAATCTAGTGTGCGGTCCCAAAATTCGCTCGACAACGTCGGTCGTCGAGCGACTAATTCGAACCCCGCGAGGCCATTAAACCACAAGATGCAATGGTTGTGAACCTGTAAAAGGAACTGCATTTTCCAATGCTAGCAACCAGGGCCGCTCGGTTTTGAAGGCTTCCTGAGGAGAAAAAAAGGGGAGAAAACAGCCGTTTCTGCGAGGCGGAAAGGCATGAGAAAGGTTTTGGCATACCGGGCAGTATTCTTGCGATGCATCAGTTTGCCTGTTACCATGGTGGGCCTTCCGATAACTTCCTTCCTAGTAGGAGAAAACCATGAAGAATCTATTTCTTGGCGTCGCGTCATTTGCGTTGGCTTTCGCTGGCGTAACCTTTGCCGCAGACACCGTCGATCTCAAGGACATTAAGTGCTTGATGAACCTCAAGTCACCCGCAAAGGCTGACAAAACAAGCGAATGGAAAGAGGGCAATGTTTATTTTTGCTGCTCGAACTGCAAAGGTACGTTCGATGGCGACAAAAAGAAGTTTGCTACCAAGGCCAATCATCAATTGATTGCGACCAAGCAAGTTGAACAGGGGGCTTGCCCCTTTACAGGCGGTCCTGCAAAGGCCGACCAAACTGTTGAGTTCAAGGGAGCCAGCGTTTCTTTTTGCTGCGGAAACTGCAAAGGTAAAGCAGAGAAGATGAGCGACGATGAGAAGCTCGAAGGACTCTTTGGCGAAAAGGCTTACGAAAAAGCCAAGTACAAGAAAGCTGAAAAGAAGGGCTAGTTCTCTTTCTCTAGCTATCATCGCTAGGGCATAAACTTGTCTCACAAAACAAAGCTCGGGTAGTCCGCACAGGGTACCCGAGCTTTTGTTTTAAAGGAATAGCACAGTCTAGATCAGCCCGCAGGCTCTGCGAATCCACCAGCTCGATAACCAAATGCCGAGAATCGTAAGCAACACCCATGGTCGGTCCCAAAGCGGAGTTCTCTTGAATTGCTCGGGTCGAGAAGCTTGCAGTTTCTTGTAGTACTCATCCAATACAGATCTCGCATCATCGGGCTGAACCACTCGACCACCACTCTTTACTGCTAACTGATACATGAGATCGGGACGAGCGTCGACATCGAGGGTCTCTAGCCAAAAATCCCTAACTTCGCAAATCGTACTCGCATACATTTCCGTATTGTTCGCATCTGATGCTGGTTGGTCCGCAGCCTGAGCCTCAGTCGATCCAGATCCGCCTCTCGTCGTTCTTATCTCAAAGAAGCCGCTTTCTTGGACACCAAAATCGAAACGATAAACTCCCGGATCTGTCCCAGATGCGACGGGCTGCACCTGTTTGATCTTCTCTCCCTCTCGATACAGTTCGAGTAAAGGTGGCGTTATCGATGCCTCTCTTACGATCATAGTCCCGGTGATCTCCTCCCCGCCGAGGAACATGGATCGATCCGGCCGCAATGCAACTTGTTGGCCTGGCAACAAATCTTGTCTCGCCACAATCCACTGAATCAACCCTTGCCAAAGCGATGGATAAACGGTGTCTCGATCGGCGTTTTGTGGGGGCAAAAAAGCCCATCGCCACATGCCAGACCCTTCAACAACGATTGTTTGTCCCATCCCGTATGGCTGATAGGTGATGACCGGAACAACTCCTGCAGTCCCCCCCTCCGCATCTCGGCTTTCCATCAAGATCTGAGGTAAACCAGGCCTCAATGTTGAAACGGTATTGGTTTCCAGGCTAGGCATTCCTTCTAGAGGATCGGCTTCCAAGTTTGAGGAATCCAAAACAATTTGGTCCGAGCCGTAGTCGCTGAGTTTGCCTCGAAAGCGTGACTCGGTCCCTTTCGTCCAACGGACCGGCATGATGTCAGCGAGCCGCTGGGCCATCGTGCTACTGGGCGCCCCTCGACTGCAAACCAAACAGCCTCCCTCTTTCGATAGCCACTGCCGAACATTCTCGATCGCTTCAGGCGAGAGAAACACACCTGACTCACGACCAAGAACGATGACGCGATATTGTTTCAGTTTTTCCAAATTATCTAAGGGCAGCTCTTTCGATTCAATCGTCCTCCATGTTCCGCTTAAGGAATCCGCGCCACCCTCTTTAGCCTCATACTTCTGTTCAACAAATCGATCGTCGTTAACCCGATTGATCGCTGTCACCTTGAGTACTGGATCAGAAGAAAAATTCCGAACCAAAAACTTGTTGTCCCAATATGGTTTGCCCTCTAACACCAATGTCTCGATCGGCTTCTCCAAAGGTTGCATCAAGACGGTGACATGGTTATCAGCATCGGTCGCTTCATCTGGTAACGATGCCACCTCGAAGCGAATCGCTCGTTGTCTGAATTCGGGCGCTGTACGAGTCGAATCCTTTTCAACAGGGGCGATTTCAAATCGAATTTCTTCCGGACCGGATGTCGGCAATCGCAATGACTGCGAAGCGATAATCGTGTCCCCCTCCTTTGCAACCACCTCGACTCTCTCCTGCTTAAAGCCTCGCTGATCGATCGACAAGCGAACTACGACACTCCGACCGGGAAACATGACTAGTCGTGGGCTTCTCGCGGTCAAAACAACATTCTTTACGCCACTCTCTGTCCCAAAGGTCGTCGTGTAGATGGGGACGTCGAGGCTCGAAGCAACGTCCGCTGACTCTAGCAATAATCGCTCCGCCCCCGCGTTGTGCGCTCCGTCTGAAAGCAGGAATATCGCTTGCCCTCCCGCGCTGGTTTGCTTGAGAATCGAACCCAAAGCGTTACGCAAATCGGACTTTCGCCCCAAAGGCCCGGGGTGTTTTTCATCAAGCGGCGAGATACTTGAAATGCCGTCCGTATTGCCCGAATCGGAAAACGCATGCACTTGAATGTCGAGAGAAGGATGTGACTCGGCGAGTTTTTTAGCAACACTTAATGCAGAATCCCATCTTGTGGATGAAGTTCCGACTTTTGCATCGTCTGTTCGCATACTCGCCGAGGCATCCAACAATACGTGCACCTGCGGCTTGCCATCCGGACGCGGAATCGTCTCTACAGAGATAGGATTTAGAAGCACGATCAAAGGACATGCTAGCGACAGCGTTAATAGCAACAAGATTCCGAAACGCTCGCGAGGCAAAACGTCCCAGCGACTGCGCCAAAGATAACCGACTACGACGACGATCGAAATCGTAACCAATAGCCACCACGCTCCCATGGGAAGAATCGGCTGTATTGTCCACGTGGCGAGATTCACAATTGGCCTCACGTTCGAAACCATAAAAGAGTTAACACTTCGAGCAACATAATCCCCGTGCACGCCAAAGCCAGCCACGTCCACCACGTATCGATTTGTTCGTCGAGCGACTGCTTGGTGTTGCGTATTCCAATCCGCTGTTTCGATCCCTCCAACTGCAGCTTTATGCCAGCCTCATCCAGCAAAGTCAAATCCGCTTCTGACGCGGGTACCGTCGTGGCGACCGAGAACACAGGCGCATCATTTTGTAAAACCTCATAAAGCCCTGGACCGATCGACTCGGGCCATGTCCATACGACACTGCGTTTGGTTGTCGAAAATTCGAATTTACCCTGATCCTGGATGGGTGGCGACAATGAGTCAATGGCTCGCACTTGGAACGGTTCGCTCGCGGACGCTGCAATAGGCATCGTTCTTACAATAGGCAGCCCGCAAAGACTTAGCTCCACTCGATCTCTTTCGAGCAGCATCTTGCTTATCTCCGCAATGATCGGAACGAAGATGCCTTCTTGAACAAGGTTGGATTTCTGTAAATCGCAATTCATGACGGCGACTTTTCCTGCTTCACAATCGGTTACGGTGAGCCATGCGGAACCATCACTCAGCTCGGCAGCAACCGCCCCCTTTAATCCTTCTCTAGTGGCGACCGTCGGGAGCCCCCCCGCCAGCTTTACATTGGCCAATCCTCCGTAAATCGAGTCGCCGAACACCTGAAATGGCAATTGGCGAGTCTGCACCTTGGCCACAAACAACCCTCGACGCGTTTCACCCCGGGATTCATTGGTCCATTGCACGGGCGATTGATAAGACTGTCCCCACATCTCGGCCAAACTAACATGATTAGCACCATCGGCAAGTTCACTCATGAGTAGCAACAACCCACGTCCACGACGAATCGAGGCAGCCAGCTTTTCCGTGTGCGATTTGGGGAGCTGACCTGGATGACTAAGGACAATCAGATCAGCATCGTTCCAATCGGTATCCAAAACTTTGTCGGAGCGAACGACATTAATGTTCGCTTGATCGAGCGACGCGCTTAGCGCCTGCTGCAGGAAGTAACTCGACGTGTCTCGCTTTTCTATCGACTGACGAGTCACGATTAGGACTTTGGGAGCAGAGGAAACTTCGAAAGCGATCGGGAACGAATCGTCTAATGGCTGCACATCCAAATTGCCATCGAGAGTAACGTAGCCCGTGCGCCAACCTGGCTCGTCGAAACTGGCGTTGATATTCACGACGCTGGTCCCTTGAGCGGGAACGAGCGATTGTGCGGAAAAGGTCGATTTCTCGAGAATAATGCGGCACTTGACGTTTCGCTCTTGCGATGTGTAGTTAGCGATCTCGACTTGAATGGTGCCGGGCTGCTTAACGGTAACGCGATTTTCAGGCTTTGCTGAGACGATCGCAATATTATCCTTTTCGTTTAGCGACGCTTGTTCGACGACGATCTTGGTGTCCGTAGGTAGAGCCTCCAAACTTAATGCTCCCCAATCGTTTCGCTGGAAGTCACTAACGATCACAACTTCTCTTGTCGCACCCTCGGGAACATTCTCTAACAATTGGCCAGCCCGTTCGATGGCATCGGCGACATTCACATTCTCGGGTTTAGGCTTTGCTTTTTTTATCGCTTCTGATAGCGATTCAAAATTGTTGCTCAAACGTTCGTAGACGCTTCGCGCTTTGGCTCCCGCGAATATGACTCCCGCTTGCATATCGTCAGAGTACGAGAGATACCGCAACGACGCAGATTGTGCACGTTCCCACGGTGTCGAGGTGCCTTGCCCGGCGGCCATACTTTGACTTTGGTCAACGATAACCACGCGAGCGGTCTTAGTATCCGGATTGGGGGAGATGATGGGTGGCGCTGACAAACGAGGACGTGCGATGGCTAACGCGATAAGAGCAATCGCAATAGACCTAAGAAGCAAGATCAGTATATCTCGCAACTTGCTCCTCGATCGTCGCTGCTGAATCAGTTCATATAGAAACGAAATCGTGGAAATCGGGATGGCCGTCGGCTTGGGCTTGGTCAAAAAGTGCAGAGCGGTGGGAATGCCAATGGCTAGAACACCGATCGCAATGGCCCATGGATTGAGTGGATTCATTTCACTTTCATCCTGAACGCTTGATTAGAAACTGCTTGAGCACATCCATGTAATGAGTGCTGGTCAAGATTGAGTGAAAATCGCATCCGACACTCAATAGTCCCGTTCGTACCGACGCTTGATGCCTTTCAAATCGTCCTTCGTAAGCCTCGCGAAGTTCGTTAACTTGGGCCGCCACGGGCAATTCCCCCTCCATACCCAAAAATCGAAAGGCTCTCCCCTTTGGCAACGACAATTCATCGGGATGGACAATATGCATCGCGATCACCTCCCAACCACGAGTCCGGAACTTTCTTAGAGACGATAACATTGGATCCAAATCCGCATCGAGAAAGTCGGAAAGAACCATCAAGACTCCGCGTCTTCTCACTTGCATAAAAAGAGAGTCGAGTGAATGGGCAAGATTTGTGGAACCGCGGGGGACCATATTCGCAATCGACTCGTGAATCAGCCCACGTTGTTGAGGCAGACAACTAGGCGGGAAGTACGGGCATTCTTTCTGCTCGGAAACCGCTAAACCGACATGGTCGCGCCCCGTGAGAATCAGATGCGATAACGCGGTCGTGAAAAACTGGCACCAAGCAAGCTTAGAGTCATCTCCCTTTTGTTGATAGCCCGCAAACCCCATCGAACCAGAGGAATCGATCAGCATGGTGCATGCAAGATTTGTTTCGTCCTGATGTAGCTTTAAGAACGTTTTGCCGGTTCTCGCAAGAATCCGCCAATCCAAACGCCTTAGATCATCGCCTGGAGAGTATTCACGATAGTCAGCGAACTCGCCCGCTCCCCCCTGCTTTCTCGCAATATGCCGGCCGCTGTAAGCGCCTTCGATGCGACGCTTTGCAGAGAAACGAAGCCCCTCCAGCCCAGACAGCGAGCGGAGGTTTAGAAACTTTGAGGAGTCACCAGCAGCGTGAGATTGCATAACTTTGAGATACTCGAATTACGGAAACACTCGAATTACTTTGCAACCTCTTTGAGTAGCTTATCGATCAAATCGTCTGTTGAAATCCCGTCCCCCATCGCTCGATGATTCACAATGATACGGTGCCTCAAAATGGGTTTAGCGACCGCAACAATATCCTCGCGCGTCGGGACAGGCCGACCATACATCAAGGCTCTCGCTTTCGAAGCCATCACCAAATTCTGCGAACCACGAGGTCCAGCGCCAAAGGTTACATACTGCTCACACGACTTGTGCGTCGTTCCATTTCCTCCAGGGCGAGACGCTGCGCACAATGCGACGGCGTAGTCAGCAATAGGATCGGGAACAGGCACCGATCGAACCAAATGCTTCAGTTGATTAAACAACTCAGGAGTAAATTGTTTATCAGGCACAGGCAGTTCACTGGAGGTAGTGCGTTGAACGATGTCACGTTCGACTTCGGGAGTTGGATACCCGATTCGAATTTCCATCATGAATCGATCCAATTGAGCCTCTGGCAGCGGATAAGTCCCTTCTTGCTCGATAGGATTCTGTGTCGCAATAACGAGAAAAGGGTCATCCAATTGGTAGGTAACCCCACCCACGGTCACATGTCTCTCCGCCATAGCCTCCAGGAGCGCGGATTGAGTCTTAGGTGCAGCGCGATTGATTTCGTCAGCTAAGACTAGATTGGCGAAGATCGGACCAAAGCGAAACTTCATTTCCGTGTTGCCGGTTGTATTGTCTCGCATCAACAGCTCGTACCCTGTGATGTCGCTAGGCATTAAATCAGGCGTGAACTGAACGCGTGAAAACTTCCAATCGAAGATACTAGCTAGGCTCTTGACCATCAATGTCTTAGCAAGCCCCGGAGCGCCGACTAGCAAAGCATGCGATCCAGTGAGTGCACAGATAAGCAGCTGTTCAATAACGGCTTCTTGTCCAACGATAACCTGTTTGAGTGCGGCTCGGATACGTCCGACCGATTGCTGGAAATTCTCGATGGCTTGAGGCGCATCTGCGGGATTAGCCAAGGCGGCGTTCGACATCTTGAAGTACTTTCAACGCGAAGAGATGACAAATCAAAGAGTCACGTAATACGGAAGATTATCTGGTCGCGTCACAATAATCAACCATTTTTCTCCGAAACGATTCACCTACACGTTTCCAATGCAGGACGCTGTATCAAGCCCCGTCGGTCGAACACGAGCCCCCTTTCGTGTCCGTTGTGAATCGTACGGCGTCTGGCGAACCTATTCTCAATAGCCAAATCACAGAAATTGCCTCAGTAAAATTTAAAAAATCGCGATTTCTAAAAATGGCGATAATTCGTGCGAAACGATTGAGGATTTGGTACCATATCCGCGTGTTGATTGATGGGCGACTGGGGCGGAACCACAGTGTTCGCGACTACAAAGTGTTTGCGACGACAAAACCCAACGCTCGTAAAGATCGCACTTTAATGTGGCGGCTTTGGATTCGTCACAATTCTGTTTCCTGTTCCATTTAGCCCTTTGGATTCCAACGATGCTTCTTTACGCAAACTCTTTGGTCAGATTTCTGAAACAATTTCGATCGATCGCACTTGCGACGTTCATGTCTGGTGTTGCCTGTGATTACACGTTCGGTCAATTCGATATGGGGGCAATCACGCGAGGCATCTCGGCAACGGGCGTCGCCAGCGAATCGATCAAGCCTAAAACGTTGCGATTGGTGATGCAGGTATCTGCTAAAGCCAAAGATGCCAAGAAGTCGATCGAAGAATTGGCAATCAAAAAGAATGAATTGAAGAAAGCGTTCGAAGAGATGAAAGCGAATGTAGCGACACTTCAGTTTTCTGATGCGAAACTAACCGAGGAAATTGCCGGCTCCAGCGCGAATGGGAGTTCGTCGGCCGAAATGCAAATGGTCCTTCAGATGCAACGACAGATGCAACGTCAAATGGGTGGCAAAGGTGGGGATAGCGATGCCGCTGACTTGGGAACGCTTCCAACGGCGTTCACGAGCGAGTGCCAATTAAGGGTTGATTGGGATTTGCCAGAAAACATCGACTCTGATGTCATCACCTTGTTGAAGAGTCGACTGGAAGGGGAGGTCAAGAAGCGCGACTTGCTGAAGGCTGGTGGCGGCGTGGAGTTAAGCGATGAAGAAAAGGAGAGCCTGGAACTATTCCAATCGCAATCGCAGGGCGGTTATTCATCTTACAGTCGATCCAATCAGGACTTCGGTTCTAAGATTTTCATAGTCGGCGTGGTAAGCGATCAGATCACGGACAAACTCAGTAAGCAAGCGTTTGAAAAGGCTGTAGCACGTGCCAACAGAATTTCCGAGTCAACCGGAGTTAAGAAAGGGGATATCGTTGGAGTAAGCTTTACAGGCAACCAAATCGACATGATGGAGCCGTATCGATATATGTCAAGAAATTTCCTGTACGAGGATCAAGCACCCGACACATCGTTCATGGCACCGGGCGAAGACGAGGTGCTTGGCACCAAACCGAGTGATCTCAAGAAAACGGTTTCAGCAGTAGTCGTTTACGACATCGTAAAGTAACCGATCAAGATGCCGTCTGGAGGAGTTGCTAACGCACATCAAAACGCGTTAGCCCCCCAGCCCCGCCCCATATGGTGCCATCCACTGTTTGTTGACAGTCCTTTTTTTGTTCGGTATCATGTTCCCAAAACCCGTTTTCTAAAGGAGCAAAATCATGGTGCGACCCAAACGTTCCGAACAGTTTAGGCATGACGAGATCGCTATAGTTCACTGTGTGCAGCGTTGCGTCCGGAGAGCCTTCCTTGCCGGAGACGACGATGTCTCGGGCATTGATTACTCCTATCGACGTGAATGGATCCGACGACGATTCGAAGCGCTCGCCTCTGTCTTCTCTATCGATGTTCTTAACTACGCGATTCTTTCCAATCACGTTCACGTCATCCTTAGAAGTCGCCCCGATGTCCTAGCGAATCTATCCGACCAAGAAGTCGCTATTCGTTGGCTTCGCGTTTTTCCTGGTCGCCGAATCGAAGAACAGCTGGCGGAGCCTTCGGAAATCGATGTCAAACAGTTGGTGGCTGATCCTGAG
>JALOQS010000428.1 GCA_025459355.1 Pirellula sp. | reverse complement strand
TCGAGATTGCGCCCGAGAGAATGATCTGGGGACATAGAGCAATTTCATAGCAAACTGCCGACGCAATCGAACGTGTTCCGCTAAAACAACCGCCCCCATCCCACCATGGCCAATCGTTCTTACAACGCGATAAGGCCCAATCAGCTTTGTTGGTGGCAACCAAGATTGCCAGGGATGGCTCGTTTTCGTGAGGGAGGCCAGATAGGATCGGTCGAGGCATAACGTGTTTGATATCCGCAGCGAACAAGTCTCGCAGAATGTCTACTTGTTCGTTGGCGTTTTCGAAGCGTTTAAACAAAGCCATGCACTGCGGGCAATTTTGCAAGTGTTGTTCGATCGTTTCCACTTCATGATCGGCAGCGAGCCCTTGCCAATAGGATCGCATGGTATCGGCGGATAAACACTCCGTTTGAATTGTCGCTTGGTCGTTCACTCGTGCGATTCCTAATTGAGAACTGATTGGTGCTACACTATACTAGGACGAAATCCGCGTGACAAAATTTCTAAAAGCCTTCCCCATGCCATCGACCGATTCGACACGTCCCAGTTTGCTCGAAGGGGTGAGAAACTCATCGCCGAATGCTTGGTATCAATTGTTTGACATCTATTCCCCGCTAGTGCTGGCATGGGGCAAACGATTGGGCTGCAATCCCGAAGAGTGCGAGGACTTATCTCAAGAAGTCTTCCAAACCGTATCGTCGAGCATCCATCAATTTCGCGGTGATGGCCAATCGGGAAGCTTTCGCGGCTGGCTGTGGCGGATCACGTATCGCAAATGGATAGACCGCACTCGGCAGACTCGCGATGAAATGCAAGCCGCAGGTGGAAGCACGGCGGCCGAAGAGTTAAACCAATTCGCCGACCTTAATGCGGAAAGCATGCCTGAACCGAGCACTCCCGATCTGCTAGGTGCTGTGCTGCAACGAGGAATCGAAATCGTTCAAGGAGAGTATCAAGAGCGACACTGGCGAGCGTTTTGGTTGACCGCGATTGAGGGACAGTCCACGGACATTGCGGCTGACAAACTGAATATGTCTGCATCAATGGTCCGTCAATGCCGAAGCCGAATCCTGCGCCGACTTCGACAAGTCATGGGCGATCTGGGTTGATCGAAAAATTTAATCCCCCGTGAGACTTCTACGCGAACGTAAGTATCGATCTGATCAAGTGTCGATATCGCCCTAAGTTTTCCCACACCAGACTAGTCAATTGGCGATCACCAGATAGGCATGCTATAATCTCGTTCTGAGACGCGGCATAAAGAGGCGAATATGGTTATCAGCGTGAACATCTCCGAGGGAACAAAGCAGATGCTTGCCCAGCAAGCTGCAATGCGAGGTCAATCCATCGAGTCATACGCCGCAGAGCTGATCCGTAAAGGAGTTGTCGGCGGCCGGTCTTTCGCAGAAATTCTAGCCCCTTTCCGCGAGGAGATCTCCAATCGCCAGATTCTCGATGCTGAACTAGACCGCGTTTTTGATGAGGCGAGAAACGAGGTGCACGCGGCAAAACAAGGGCACGAATAATTGAGAAGACCATGCGTCAATCATTTGACCAACTAGGCTGGCGATTCAAAATCGTCAACCCTTTTGAGTTGCTAACCTATTCGAAGAGTAAACAGTATCACGCGATCTAGTGAGATCGCATTGTTGTAGTCACGAACTAGCTTTTCGAGTCTATAGTATTACCGCCGAAGATGTCCACAATCCATCGCGAATACAATCACAGAAGCAATCGAAGAATACGCGACGGATTTAACCATCACTCGTTACAGGATTCGTAAATGCTCACGGCTTAGTCGGTTCCTCTGAGGGTTTCTTATCTCGTTTAGTAATGATTTCGATGATTGGATTGAGTTCATCGATCTTCTCAGAATACTCCTTACTGTTACGATCGTGATACTGCATGCTTGCCTCAAAATGAAGCGTTTTAGCTCCGACTAAAGAAGATTCCATGACCCCAATCGTCGAAATAGGTACCGCCGACCCCTCGAAGGTTCCCCACTTTGTTTCGGTTGAACAAACTCCCCGGCATTCTTTCAACGGAGGTAAGCCATCTTTCTCAAAGTAGAACCCGTTGGGTACCGCAATGTACTCGAATCGTTCCGGAACTCCATTGGTGCAAAGCGAACGGGAAAATGCAAAGCTCTTTCCCGTAGCATCTTTGTCTAGCCAAATACTTTCCAGGGCGTTGCCTTTTCTCGCTGTCGCGACACATTTGGTTAGTCCGCCAAAAGCGGCCTGTGCACCGTTGCAATTTGACGACGTCAAAAAGCAAGAATAGCTTAGAAACGGAACGTGAAGTGGATTGATTAATGGACACATGTATAGCCGATAGCGAGCGTTACTTACATCGGGCCTGAGGGTAGTGCTTTTATTGTTGTAGTACTTGCCATCAATCACAAGTTGCTCGAAATCACACGTAGCAATAGTCGTCCGCGGTTTTGGTTCAGGGCGATCGTCTGCTAAAGTTTCCTTCTGCCAATCAGCAAACCTCCAAACAACCTCATCCTTGGTTCGAAGCAGCTTGCGTTTTCCCTTGTTCACAAAGAGCCACTCAGAATCGATAGACGATTCCAGTTTAAAATCACAAATACAAAGACACTCTCTGACTCCGAAATCCAAATCGGCTGCTATCAACTCAAGTTGCTCGGTGGCCTTGCCTTTCGCATCTTCGTCCGTCGTACTGAATCGCGACCATTCATTCTGCGCATGAACGCTGCTGCCAGTCAGTAATATGCAGATAGACAGGGTAGAAAAATGGCGAGATTTCATCTTTGTTCACTTTTTTCGATGTTCAAAAAACGTAACAAGGAAACGTCAATCGTCGATTTTGAGTCATTTGAAAAATGAAAATCAGGACGTTCATGGTGCCTGGCAATATCCCATTGCTCCGGAATGATGTCAAGAAAATTTTGTAAATTTCACTGATGAATGCATTACAGGCCCAATGGGGGGGTTAATACGCTCGGCGTTCTTCCATGCGGACGTGCGCATCGGTGCATCCAAGTGTTTCTTTTAGATAGACTGTGGCGGCTTCGATGTCTAAGGATGCCGTGCAGGAAAAGATATCGACACAGACTGCTCGATGCTCGGGCCAAGTGTGGACGGCGAAATGCGACTCCGCAATGACTAGCACTCCCGTTAAACCGTGGGGAGAGAACTCGTGAAAGCACCGCTGTACCACCGTAGCTCTTGCGAGCTTGGCCGCGTGGACCATGACGGCTTCCAGCTCGCTGGCTTTGCTCGGGATCGATTGGCATTGGCGAAAATCAAGGAACCAGTGCCAGCCTAGAATTTCTTTGGAGCTTGTGTGGCTTTCTATGCTCATCGTGGGCCCTGTGAAAGGGAGGCTGCAATCTGAACCGCTCGAATCATTCCGGTATACTGAATCGCACTAGTGCTCGCGCGTTGCTTGCTCCAGGCGATATCATGTGCGGTACCGTGAGCAACACTCGTGCGAACGATGGGCAAGCCCAAAGTAATGTTTACGGCATCAAACATGTCTAGCAGCTTCAGAGCGATGTGGCCTTGGTCATGATACATGGCGACCACCGCGTCGTACTGGCCGGCAGCGGCTTTGTACATGAGTGAATCAACGGCTAGTGGCCCCACGACGGGCATGCCGTTTTGTTTGGCCAATTCAACAGCAGGTTGAATGATTTCAATTTCTTCGCGGCCAAATCGGCCTTGTTCGCCACAATGGGGATTCAAGGCTGCGACCGCGATGCGAACGCTGTAGGGATTGCTCGTGGCTTTACCGATGCGATCAAAAACGTGATGAGCTAAACCAATCTTTTCTTGTATGTTTTCGATG
>JALOQS010000137.1 GCA_025459355.1 Pirellula sp. | reverse complement strand
CTTCGAGCAAGCAACAAGGGCTTCCTGCGAATCGACTGGAGCAGCTACAAGAAGCTGCTGGCATGGGTAGCGGAGAACAAACCGCTAGCTTCTGGAACCGTTGCATTGCCCAAGCCGCTCAGCGATGCGGTGATCGCATGTGGAGTGGTTCCGGAGATGTTGTCTGACTTGGTGTGGAACTTTAAGAAGTACTTTAGTCGATGCGTAGGCGGTTCGGAGTCAATGTCGAGTGACGCGGAGCGAATTGGTCGTCGTTGGCACCGAGGCCAGCGTAGTGCAGCGGCTTGCTTCAACTAGCCACAGCCCGCTGTCAAGCAACATCACAGCGGCACATCCCCGCGACACATCGCAGCCAGGCATCGACACGATACCTAAACAGGCGAAAAACCAAGCGAACGGTCTCTAAAAGAATCGTCCGCCGCGATCGCTGCACGACTTGACTGCCCAGGAATTGTCATGAATCCCCCTGAATGGTCGCAAATCGCCACATCTTGGCAGTTCGAACTGGATCGAGGCAGATCTCTACGCGATTGGTTAGAGCGTTGAACCACGGAAACCAGAAATCGCCCCCACTCCCCGCCGCCAAAATACTTGGCTGGCACTTAATTAGGCTGAAAAATAATTGGCTGGCACTTATTGAGGCAATTGCGTTGAGAATTCCAGCTCGCTGTCCCCCTGCTTTCATGCAGACAACTAAAATACACCATCGCGCTTCGTCATCCGTACTCTTATAGTAGCGAACAAGTGTTTACCATGCACAAATTTTATCGAGGTTACGTTATACCCGGACTTCTAGCACTCGGTGGGCTCACGACTTGCCTATCGAACTCTTCGCGAGCGCAGTCAAATGGGCTAGCGGAATTGTTAGCAACGACTCCGGATCGAGCCAATGCAATTCTCTACGTCGATGCTCCATTGGTCCGTAGCTTTGTCGTTGGCACACCTCTTTATCAAGACCTGCCTGAATCTCTCAAGGAGGTTAAGATTGCTGCGGAATTGGACTTGAAAGCATTCAACCCAAACTGGGAAATCGGTTACTTGACCCTTAAGCAACCGACTGACGCTGCAACATTATCCACCAAGACGGGAGGTTACGTTGATTTGATCTCTAATCGACCTGTCGTTTGGTCGCCCAATTCTTCCTATATCGTCCCCTTGGGAGGCGATTTGGTGGGTCTGGTTCGCCCCGCGGACCGCCAACTCGTAAGCCGTTGGCTAAAAAATGAAAAAGGGCGTACCTCTGGATTCTTAAACAAACACGCAATTCAATCGTCTCAGTTTTTTGCTGTTCTTCTGGCAGTCGATCTGGAGGATGTCTGGTCCCCAATCGCTCTACAAGACAAGCTCGCAGACTTCGCATCGATCAAAGGCATTAACTCCAAACAACTGATCGCCCTGCTATCATCAATTCGTGGTGATTGCATCGTAAGCCTCGAATTCGGCTCCTCACCAGAGTTCTTGCTCCCTGTCGCGAAAGACTTCTTCATGGAAGTTCTGGACAAGAATCAATCCTCCATTCCAGACGCTTCCAACTGGACTCCTTCAGTAGATGGCAACGTGCTCGCATTTCGAGGCACAATTAGTCCGGCGACACTCGATGATTTGATCGGCGTTTTCACAGCTCAACACCTCCAGGGTAGACTTTCCGAATCCGAGTCAGAGTCGAGTGGCAGCCCCGAACAGCTGGTGCTCAAGGCCTCCAAGGCTTACTTTGATAAAATCGTTGGCATAGTAGATCGCGTTCGTAGCTACTCTGCGCACGGAACCGGTGACCGGGCTCAATGGAACGCGAGACTAGCGAACCGAATCGATGAATTACCAACACTTAATGTCGATTCCGACTTAATCGACGCTGGCGTACGCATTTCCAGTGGCTTACGCGGTAACGTAGTCGCCATGCAGACAGCAAACGTTACCGCAGGTACTGCACGCGTGGTTAATGAGGGTGGATATAATTACGGAAATAGTAATTACGCCGGCGGATATTACTACGACGTAAATGCCCCCGCCAAATACCGAGCCACCGCACAGGGTGTCGGGAATATCTCCTATCGCGAGCTCATCTCCTCAATCGATCAACTTATCGGAGATACTCGTCGAGAAATGACCGAGAAATTTAAGGTACAGTTTTAACTTGGGAGTGCGGAGCTAGGAGCCGAACTGGGGCCCGATTAGTGGGCCCCATTGGTACCAATAGTTTTCCACGCCCCGCTCACGCTCCGATCGCTGAATGCATGACTGACACCTATTGGGGCCTGCTCGGTTTACGATGGGGACCAAATCACAACCGAAGCAGCTTTCGAGCACGTTACTTCCGTACTTCAACAGCAATCAGTCGGAGTACTCGCCGTAACTGTATCTGAGTGCATAAGCCTTGATCTGAAAGCTGAAGCCGATCCGGAACCGTTCCCTGAGCAGGCGATTATTGACTTCACCGGCCTTGGTCGCAAAGACGTAGATTCAAAAGGAAAGAAGCTGAAATTAGTTGCTGACGCAAGGTGGTGGCTTCTTCAAGCGTAAAACAGTGTACCTTCGCGCACAGCTACTGAGATCTGCGATCCGCAATGGTTATTCCAATCTTCTGCCAACCTCGGCATAGATCCCGGTGTTGCTTTCCAGGTAGCTTTCCTACAAGTACTCAAAAGTGCCGATCATTCTGGTCTCCATAGCCAGCCAGGATTCCAAAAACGCTTTAACTTCCCATGCTGAGTACAGAATAGCGTGGATCTATTGGTGGATCGGAGATCAGGTTCGCGAACTGCGAGGTCCACCCAAGCTTCTCATCGAATTGACGAACAATCCCGATCTAAGCGTGCGGGCTCATAGTTCGCCTCGCTGTTGATTGCGGCGTGCGTGCAAACGGGCGCGGGTCATCCGCTCGCGCAGACCACCTTCTGCCAGGAAGGCCTTTTCCAAGGCGCGGAGCTGTTGGTCTAGAAGGTAGTTGGTTTGATGAATGAGGCAGACCAGGATGTTAGCCACTACTTCGGGTGGACGTGTCTCGATATAGGTCTTATAGGTCTCATAGGAAACATCTGATTTGGTACCCAACTTTCGAACAAAGGTTGCTTCGCGTGAGTCTTTTTCCCAGAGTGGTTGGCTGCGGGTCCGGAGAAAGTCCCGGTAGTCCTCCAGCAATTCCTCCAGACTAGCACGAGCCACATTGACAAGTTTGATTTCGGTTTCCTTCGAAGTAGCACTGGCCATGCAGCCTTCGAGGATGTTCTGTTTACCAGACCGGGCGGCCTGCACCATTTGGTCCACGGTGCGGTCGCGTCGTTCGAGGAATCGCTCACAGAAGCGGACCGTACCGTCATACACAATACGGGCCTTGCGAAAGAAGAGCAGATCTTCGTACCCACCGTGCGCTGGAATAAAGCCATTCATGGTTGAGTTCCTAAAGCTAATAGGACATATAGGTCATATACGACTCATTCGACCTATTAGCCTGAACCGGCAACCATTGTACTAAGAACACCGAGGGATGTGGGACGGCGAACAAATGAGGAAAGACACCCCTCAGAAAGAAACCCAGGGTAAACCTGGGTTTTTAATAGTGGACGATATTGGACTCGAACCAACGACCCCCACGATGTCAACGTGGTGCTCTAACCAACTGAGCTAACCGTCCAGGTCGACGAGATTTTCCAATCTCATCCCTAAATGTCAAGTTCAAGTCGATAATTTAAATGAACCGCCCTGAATCTTCTCTCGATCGCAACCTTGACCAGTCTGCGAGCCACTCAACCCCCTAGCCGCCTATATCGCTTTGGTAATCGTACCCAAATAAAAGGGCTCCTGACCCAAATACTCTGTCCCGTCATTCATGTAGAATCGAGCCCGTACACACCACGATATCTTGACTATCTTACCCTCGTAAGATAATGGCGACTCCGGCAACGGTACCTTGAGCCTTTGAGGTACTGTCCAGTTGATAGCACCCAACGAGTTACCCGTCAAACGCTGGAAGAAGTGGACTCCCATGTCCTCTGTCCCCTTGCCCTCCGTCAACCATAAGACCGACACCTCGACCGCAGAAATCGCCGACGTATCTACACTCTCAATCGTGTACTCAAGTTCCAATAAGTCGTTAGGCATGTAGCCCGGTTGCAAACCCAACAATCGAATCATGACTTTGCCTGACTTTGCCTCGACATGCGACTGCGCTTCGAGTGGATACACCACTACGGGGAAATTTCGGCAGTACGATGGCCATCGATTCGCTTCTCCTTCAACTATGAACTTCCAATGTATTGCGTTGTGCAAGCTTTGAAAGGAATGCATTGCATCCACCGGAATGTGGACCTCCCCCTCAAGCTCCAACGGCCGTCCCCAATCAATTCTCGTTCGTCCCTGATTGAGGACCGGCTGCTCCTGGACGATCGCTCTCTCAGTGCGAACGTCTGTTCCAAAATGATAGGTGCTTTCCTCCTCGCATACTAGTCTCAAAGATAGTTTCTTTAAGACGAGCTTGCCATACTGCACCAATACCACGCGATAAGTGCGCCCCGGTACCAATGGCAAATCCTCTATCTCTACCGTTGTAGATCCAATCCCAATCGCCTGAACGTAGGACTTCACAAAAATCTTCGATACGCGGAAGCCAATAAAAGCTCCCAAGCCTATTAAGCCCAAGAGGACATATGGGATCTGCCCATCTGCCATCCGACGAATCGCTACCACCATAAAGATTGCAAGCATTGCATTCCACGCCATCGCCAACATACCAACCGCGATGAGCGAGAACCGTTCGGTCGCAAACCCAGGTAGCCGATACGCGAGTTTGGCTCCCGGGCTGTCGTTGAATGACTCTAACGAAGGAATCATCGGCGGTGGGGATTTCTTGGCTCGCCCCTTTGGCTTGGGCAGTAAACCGCTCTTGGCTATCGCCTCGCGATGCTCATCGCTCATCGCGACCTTGATCACCCCGTACCAAAAACCGACCGCTCCGAGAATCACTAATGCGGAGGACACTCCGACTAGGAGCCAGAACCCGCCGCCGACCTGAAACCAGTTGACAAAGGTGGATAGACCCAGCACTCCAACAATAAAGCAGGCAGCGAAAAAAGACGCCTCGCCGAGGGACCCTATGATCCACCAGCCGGTCATCCGGCCCCCTTTTTTCTTACCCCATAGTCGTAGTCGTAGCTTCATACCATGCAGTTTATTCCGATCTGCACAATCGCTACAGACCAAAAAGTTTACCTACACGATCGATAATTTGCCTAAACTCCGGAATTCAGAGCTTCTACCTCCCGGTTTTGAAGTCACAATCCAGATCAACCGCTTTCTCGAACGTGACTTTTCCCATGAACGACCTGCTTTCCTCTATTCTTCAAGGCATCGTCGAGGGGCTTACCGAGTTCTTGCCCGTGAGCTCGACCGCTCACATTCTACTTACCCAAGAATTGCTGGGGACCGATCGCGAATCCCCGTTTTGGAAAATGTTTGCGGTCGTCATCCAACTCGGTGCAATCCTCTCCGTCGTGGTTTTCTTTCGAGCTCGGCTGATCGGCTTTATCCGCTCGTTTTGGGATGCATGGACTCAAACGGACACCCCACCCAGCGAAACCGATCGATCGGATGCTCACGTGATTGCAACCAAAACGTCGTGGGGATCTCACCCGCTCGTGCTTGTTTTGCTGAGCTTTGTGGTTACTGCGATCCCATGTTTGATCATTGACAAGCTGATTGGCGAACACATGGAAAGCTCTCTGGTGATTGCGAGCTCGCTTATCATCGGGGCCCTTGTGATGATCATTGTCGACTTTGGCTTTGGTAAAAACCCTACAACCCACACGATGGAAACCATCACTCATAAACAAGCCATCGCGATCGGTCTGTTTCAAATTTTGGCGGCCGCATTTCCCGGGACTAGTCGATCGATGGCCACAATCATTGGCGGGCAACTATTCGGCCTGTCTCGCACCGTGGCTCTTGAGTTCAGTTTTTTCTTAGCCATCCCTGTGATGATTGCGGCCGCTGCGTTTAAGCTGCTGCAGTTTGTTGTTAAATATGACCTGCCGACGACATCGGAATGGGGTAACCTAGTCGTGGGCTTTGTCGTCAGTTTCTTGGTCGCCTACGCTGTGATCGCGTGGTTCATGTCATGGGTGCGACAACACGGTTTTATCCCGTTCGCCATCTATCGTATCGCTCTAGGGTTATTCTTGCTGTGGACGATTTGGGGTTAACGAACACTCAAGTTGTTACAGAATGAATTCTGACCATGATCGGTTGAACAACCTCAATACCGTTTCGCGAGAAGTTCTTCAAACGCTGAATCATTGTGCTCGTTAACTCGTGCCCATGACTTAAGAGGATTTCGCCGCTGGTTGTTGTTACATCGGTCTCGAGGATCATTCCATCGAGCAAACTATCCAAGGTAAGCGATTTGATCGAATGTTTGCCGAGGATGATCGATGCAAACATCTCTAATGCTTCGTTGTCATAATCGGAAACGTGCTCGCGCAGTTTGCTCATGGATTCTGATGGGGTACGATTTTCCAAAACAATATCGTATTCGATTAACATTCGAAGCAGCTTGGCTCCCATCTCAACTTCGATCGGTGCGTCAGGCCTTATCGTATCGACGTATTGGCTGCCGATCATTTCGGCAATCGTTTCCAACTTTGGTATTTTGCTCACCATGGAACTGCTAGCGAGTGCCTGGTTCTTGAGTTCGCCTCGCAAATCCTGAAGCGAATCCCAATGCAGCCCTGTGGTTCGCGAACCTGTTCCGATGCTACCTAATTGAGATAACATCGCCCCGATCTCGTATTGCCATACGTTGGGCAAGAACAAAGAGGTGCAAAGTCGTTTGATCCATTGACGAATTCTGCCTCCTCGGCCAAAAGAAACAGGGTTTGCTATGGAAAGCAATTCATTAACGAGCGCGATACAACCTGATAGGGTCTTAGAGAGAAGCTCCTTTTCCGCCAAGGCGATCTTGTAGTGATGCAAGCCTTCGTCGAGAACAGCCGTTAGCGTCTCAAAAGGACATGGCTTATTGAGAAAGCGAAACACTTCACCAGAATTGACGGCCGTTACCGCTGTGCTTTGATCGACATTGCCGGTCAACATGACACGCACGGTGTCAGGAGTAATTTTACGAGCCGCACTCAAGACTTGCATACCATCCACATCAGGCATTTGCATGTCACTGACGACCATGGCAAACGGTCCATTTTTCTGCAGTTGCTCGATGGCAGCTTGACCGCCTGCTGCGGTTACCAATTCATATCGGCCACGCAAGTTTCTCTGAAACGCCTGCAGAAGATTCACTTCGTCGTCGACCAATAAGATACGATTGGAAACATTCATAGTATTCTTTTCCCAATCCCTGCGGATGGTCTCCTGAGCTAAAGTAGAACGCCTGGAATCGGAGTTTGCGAAACGCCATTGATGGTCTTTAGCGGATTCGTCGTGTTGTTAACCACGTCGTTAACGGTTTTGTCATTAAGCGAGTGGACCGGCTTAGTTTGGTGTTTTAAAGGGAGCTCGATATGGAACGTCGCCCCTCCACCTTCTTTGGTATCAAAAAACAGTTTGCCTTTGTGTATCTCCACAACGACGTTGTATGCGATGGCCAATCCTTGTCCGGTTCCTTTTCCGACCCCTTTGGTTGTAAAGAAGGGATCGAAGATTCGATTTCTGATCCCTTCGGGGATGCCGGTTCCGGTATCGGAGATGTCAACATAAATGTTAACGCCATCCGATCGAGTCGAAACCGTCAACAATCCTTGTTCATCGGAACCTTTAGACTGAATCGCATGAGCACCGTTGACCAAGATATTGAGAAAGGCTTGATTCAACTCGGCCGGCAAACAATGCAGCTTAGGCAAATCGATTGCGAAATCCGTTTTGACCTTGGCACAATACTTCCATTCATTCCTGGATACAGTGATCGTGCTCTCTAAGGCACTATTGAGATCGATCTGCTGCAACTCTTTCGAACCGGGATGCGAGAATACTTTCATGGCCCTAACGATCCTCGCTACGTTTTCCGCTCCCTCCAATGTTTGGTCGATCGCCCTGGGTATCTCTTCTCGCACAAAGCTCAAGTCGCTGGACTGATAAAGCTCTCGGAGTCGTTGAGACATGGACGATAAACTGCATTGGCTTTCTTCGGGAGCATCGATCATGCCATCGAGTTCCAGAAACACCTTTTCTATCGTTGCAAACGAGTCCTTGAGAAACCTAGTGTTGTCACCAACAAATTGGATCGGCGTATTGAGCTCATGAGCGATGCCGGCCGCAAGTTGCCCAACCGACTCCAGTTTCTGAGCTTGCGAGAGTTGCGCTTCAAGCACCCGTTTTCGAGACAAATCTCTCACAATTCCGCTGTACCATCGTCTATCTCCGTGAGAAAACTGACCCATGACCAACTCAACTGGTATGGTGCTACCGTCGACCCGCCTGCAATCGGTCTCCACCGAATGCCCCATCGATTCTCTGACGCGAGTGGCTAAACAATCCTCCGCTTCCGATTCACAACGAAGAAAATCAACAAACAAATCCTGAACGCTATACAGTGTCACGTCAAAGCTTTCGGTACCAATGGTGATACCGAATATGATCTCAGCCGCTTTGTTCATGGATTCCATTCGACCACTATCGTCGAAAATGATGATTCCCTCTGCGGCCGAATCGAACACGGCTTTGGCTCGCTGAACTTCATGCTCTAAAGCATCCGAGCTTTCTCGAAGTTGCAAATGGGACTGCCGCAGTTGCTCAGCGATCTCTAGAGCGCGAGACTCTGCCTCGACAGCGCGGGATTCCGCTTTCACACGAGACGACCTCTCCTGCGTCAACATTTCTCGCAGTTCTTCAACAATCGTGGAACATGCCCCAGAGTTGCTCATTTTCTAGACCGCTAGCAAGAATAATCCAAAAGTGCAAACCTTGCCCTAATTCCCTACTTAATGCTGGAATACGAACAGCGAGGCACAGGATATTTCCCGGGGCTAAAACTACAAACTCGGTGAGTCTAAGTCGACTTTGACGGATTTATCGTTTGTACCGACCAGGAGGCATTCGAGCGGCGCAAACGATCCGTGTTTGGACACTACTGCTTTTTGAGCGCTGACAAATACTCCACCAGATCCACCAAACCTTGCTCGGTTATCAACTCGTGCAAGTTCTCTGGCATGAGTGACTTTTCTTGCTTTTTCAATTCGTCGATGTCACCTTTGGCAAACTTATACTCTATCCCCTTTGCGTCCCTAAGCGTAATGGATTGCTCGGTGTCGGAGACTAGTAACCCGACCACAACCTCATCGTCGCTTGTCCGAACCGCAAACGATTCGTAGTTGTGGCTGATACCTGCCGACGGGGAAACGATCGAGACATACATCGCCTCTTTGGTCAGCTTACTACCGATTTCTGTCAAGCTCGGGCCAACGTTTTTCCCTTCGGTACCGACCATGTGGCATTGCGAGCAGGTGGCTACACCGAAGTACAGTTTGCGGCCTTCAGCGGAATTGCCCTGCCGTTTTACCAACTGTTGCATGGGAGGCAATTCCCGCGACGAACCAGAACTAGCGGGCAGCAACTCCTTGGCTGACTTTCGCACTTCTTCGTTTTCCGAATTGCGGAGGGTCGGACCGAGCAAAGTTTTCGCGTCCTCTGGGATCTTTCCGTCTCGAATTAATTGCACCAGCTTGGGGTGAAAGGAATTGTTTCTGGATAACGACACAACGGCTTCGGTACGAATGAATTTGTTGACATCGCGATCGCTTAGAATCTCTTCCTGCAATTGCAAGAACTCTCGTTTATTGCTGAGGGCCACAATCCTAGCGAGTGTAAAGGTCGATTCGGTAGGATTGGCGTCGCACAATTTTTTCTTAAGCACTTCCAATCCATCTTGTTGGGCAACTAGCTCGACTGCTTGGACCGATTGCGTCGACATTCCCCATTCCACAGCCTTGGAAAGCAAGCGAGCCGAGAGTCCTTTCAATTTCAGCTTTCGAACAATCTCAATCTGCTTCGGATCATCGCCCAAAGACTCAACATACCTAAGGGCGGTTTGCTTTAGTTCACCGTTTTCGTTTGCATCAACATTCGGCAATCGCATGAGCGATTCCACCACAATGCGATCTTTAATCTTTTGCTTGTCCGTCGTGTCGGATGACTTTGCCCACTGCGCGGTACAAAACATCAAACAGAGCGGCAAACTGAGTTGAAAAAAACGTTTCGCGGAAAAGTTGTGTCTCATGAGGAAAACTTTGGGTCAGGCTGTGGAAGGTTTTTTGGATTCAAAAATGGGACAGCGATCAAGGTGACGCTGCGACCAAGAATTTATTTAAGGAACTAAATTCAAGAGGCTCTTCAAGGCTGCCTCTCTCGTACTGCGATCTTGGAAATCCAAAGCTCTGAAAATCGCTGGGACCGACTCTTCACTAATGTCATCCCTCTTCAATAAAGCCGCTTGCATGCTCGCCGCCCGATTGCCGCGGGCTCGCCAAACGATTGATTCCTGCGCAACTCGGTTCGCGAGTGGCTTATCCTTGAGCAGATCCAAGCATTCATCCCAACGATCGGTAGCCGCGATTCCTAAACTTTCGAGATACCATCGATCCTGACCGTCGTATCGCTTCGCGAGTTCCATCCAAAAACCGGGCATCTCGGCGGAAGTGTCTTCGCGAAGTGCAATGCAGCCCTCTCTGAGGACGCTCGCATCCGAGTCCGCCACAATCTTTGGCATGTAAGTGCTGGTGGCTAGCTTCGCTTGGCGCGCGACGCGAATGCCAGTGCAGCGTACATTAGCGTCGGAGTCGGTCAGTGCTAGTTTAACCACATCGGCAGCCGGAGATATCTTGGCCAAAACCCAAAGTGCACGAGCTCGCATGCGAGGATTCTCGTGTTTAGCAAGTTTTTCGAGCGAGGACTTGGCCGCACTCCCCATTTCAGTTAAGGCTTTAAAGGCCAGATAGCGAACCGATTGATTAGGGTTCATTAAAGCCTTGGTAGCCCCCTCAGCCGTAGACAGATCGAATTTCGGAACCAGGTACTTGGTATTCGGCGGAGCCAATCGGAAAAGTCGTCCGCGATTCATGTCTTCCATGTGATGGCCACCAACACCTGGATCATACCAATCGGACACGAAAACCGACCCATCTGGCGCGGTGCAACAATCGGCCGGTCGGAACCATCGATCTTTGTTCCCGACAAGCAGATTTTCGATGGTCGCCGAATAGCCCGCACCTGATTTAGTGGTGGGATAAGCTCGCACAACATTTGGTCCTGCATCGCAGTGAATGACTTCGTTTTGAAAATTCTTCGGTAGCAAATCTCCTTCGTAGACCATGATTCCAGTCGGGGAGCCAGCACCAGTGATGAGCATGGTGGGAACAACCCCTGGGTCATTGAGGTGCCAATGGCGGTTCGGAATTTCCTTTTCCCAATTAGCTCGCTCCACCTGCCAGCCTTCGCCGGTGAGTTCATCGACGTAGCCGTAATTGCCGAACTCCATCACAAAGTTAATTCGCGTAGCTCTGTTACCATCATCGTCGTTATCGGATTGCCAAAGGGAACCGAACGAATCAACAGCCACCTCATAGTTGTTGCGGAAATTGTGCCCGAGAACTTCCATATCGGACAAGTCTTCGTTGCAACGAAACACCATACCTTGTCGATAGGGCTTTCCACTATCATCGATCACTCTTCCCCAACGATCTTTGATGGGGTTGCCATCGCGATCGCAAAGTCTCTTGCCAGTGTTACCAAAATTGAAGTAGAGCTTACCATCTGGACCAAAAACAAACGAATGCACCGAATGGTCGTGCTGGGGTTCTCCCGTTTTGGTCAGAATCGCGGTTTTGCTATCTGGCTTATCATCACCGTCTTCATCAATAAATTCCAAAACATAAGGAGCGGCACTAACCAAGACGCGATTGCCGAGAACGCACAGCCCAAGAGCGGAGTCCACGTCGCGACCCTGGTAAAACACGGTCGTTTTGTCCATCACTCCATCTTGGTCAGTATCTTCTAGAATCAGAATACGATCACCCTCAGGGCGGTCATTCCTGTGGCCGCGATAGTTAACGACTTCGCAGACCCAAACGCGACCGCGATGGTCGATGTCGAGATTCGTCAGGCTCTTTAGAACTGGCTCAGACGAGGACAACGTTGCCTCGACGCCATCGGCCACATCAAGTCCTGCGACGGCATTCTCTGGGTTTCGAGATTCAGTGCTTCCGGAAGGATCTTTACCCCAATCATTGAGCCCATCAGGTACTCCACCGGTAGCAACAAAGAATCGCACCGAAGTTGCGGCACCACCGTTTTGGTTAACGCCGCCATCATCCAAGGCACACTTGACTTTGAACTTTTCGTAACCCTCTGGAAGATCGTATTGAATCACGCTCGAGGCGTGCGTACCGAGGCCGGAAACTCTCTTTCCCTCAACCGACATGGGACTGCCATCGGCATTGCCATTTTTGTTGACGGCTCCCCAGTCAGCAGTGGCTCGTTTCCAGTTCAAGTCCAGAAGCGATTTTTCCCCTTTAGGGCCTAAGATGACTGGCTCAACCCAATTCGCCCAATCGCAACCGAAACCATCGAGCCCAGGTGTAACGATCAAATAGAGATCTTTTGCACCCTTTATGTCGACCTCTGTGGCGATCTGATGGCCGGGCGTTTGAGAAGTGAGCACCGGACTGGAGAACAATAGCTTGGCCTTTGGTTTGGCCGCTCGCTCGTCTTTGGTCGCTCCATTGCCGTCGTTCTTACCAGCCTGCCCGAGTGACACACCAAATTCTTTGGCCGTCTTCTCTGGCTCAAAGTTCGGCGGTGTTTGTTCGTCTTGGTTCACTAGCAACATATCCATCGTCAACGATTCGATCTTGATTCCCGATTCAGGCACATCAACTTTGGCTGCCCAGAGAATAGCGTTAGCGACCAACCGAGTTTGATCGATTCGTCCCCAATTCCAATGAAAGTGGCCACCAGTAAATCCGAACGAACGACCTCCGTCTTTTCTTTCTGTAGCCCAACCGACGTGCTGCTTGTCACCTCTCGCCACCTCTTCACGCACGGCCGGATTGCCGCTGTGCGGACCGTCGGGACGTTCCATGGTGCTAGTCGGTGGAACAGCTGACAAAACGGGAGTCACGCCATTCATGTTATCGCGAAACCGCATGTGAAAGTACCATTCATCGAACATGCTGAACGGCTTCACTCCGCGAGTAATGGGGTGCTTTGGTAGCTCCTTAAATTCTGCATTCCAAATTGGGTTCACAGACCAATGAGTTTCAAAATAACCACCGAGCCAATCCTTGAACCGATCTCCAGCGTCCCCCTTTGGTACTTCAACCGCATAATGCAGACAGACGAAGCCGACACCTCGGTCGATCTGCTTCTTTAAACTGTCCAAGTGTGGCATAGCGGGATGCCCACCGCCGCCGTCCGCATAGATAACAATGGCATCAGCGGTACTCAGCATAGAGTCATCTTTAGGCCAACCATCCTTGACGACTGTGCACTTAATTTCCGGGTGTGCTTTCTCAATGAGATCTGCCAATAGTTTGCAACCGGCATAATGCTCGTGAGAACCGTAACCGTGGCTGGCACGGCCCGCGATCAGCACAATTTGTTTTTTGTCAGCAGGGTTGCTCGCTTCTGAAGTTCTCTCTGCCGCGATGCTTATCGCCACGAAAAGCAGAAGCATGGGAAGCAACCACGTCAAAGAACTTATGGAAAGTCTATTTCCATGCGACGGAATCGCTCTTCTAGACCGGAAAAAGGGAGGCATAGGAGATATCATCGGTAATGAGGGTTGAGAGGTGCGGAGGTTCCACCCGATTTTTATGAATCGTATCTTGGAATCAAGATATCATCATAAGCGATATGAGTGGGGATCGGGCGCAGGCAGGATCGACGCCGATCACCAGTGTAATTTATCCCAGTCCGAGAGGGGAACTACTCGGAGATCCAATCCAAGGAAAATCTCGCGCAAAAAATCGACTCACCTCTTTCAAAAAGACAGACTACG
>JALOQS010000136.1 GCA_025459355.1 Pirellula sp. | reverse complement strand
GAAGAAGATCTTGGCAGAGTTTACCGATGAAAAAGATCGGGAAGACTTGGCGAAGATTCTTGAGGAAATTCGAGATCGCGGTAGTCCAGCTCCTCCCACTCAGGCTTCCACAGGGACTTGATGTAGTCGACACTGCCCCGTAAACGCAGGCACGAGCACACGTTTGGGGTTAGTTCCCTTGGTTTTCACCGGGCTTGTTGCACGAGTTGCCCTACCGAGCGATAGGTATGGGCTATTCCCAATGCACGTGTTTTCAATCCAATGGGGTGAGCGATGTCTACGGAAAATCGTGTAGAAAGTAAATTGTCGGCTTTGGTCGCACGACGTTCCTTTCGCCAGCCAATCGATAACAAGGGGCTCGGATTTCAAGAAGAGTTGTTGAGCTTAAGCTTCGAATCTCAGACCGAATTCTCAGAAAGCGCAACGGAACCTACAACGTCATCTTCGTCCGTAGATCAAAGCCAGAACAGCTCTGATGAAACGAATCGAGCCGCTGACGAAGAAAGCGAACGAAATGAGCAAAGCAATCAGGAGTTTGCATTCCCGCTCCCGTTGCCCCAGCAACCTGTTAACAACACCCAGCCCAAGCTACGAGATTCGGAAACACGTTCCGAGAATCCTCAAGGACCTGAATTGGTGAAAGGTGCACCATCGGCCGAGAAACTCAATAGCGACGGAGAAGGGCCAGCAAACAAAGATCGGGTTTTATCGAATCTAATCGATCGAGGACCGAGCAATGCAAACTCAGAAGAGTTGACGACCGACGCGAGCAATGAAACGACGGCGTCTCTGAAGTCAACCAAAGAATTTTCAGAACAAAACATTGCAAACGGACAATCAGAGTCAAATCAACTTACCGAAGCAGATGTCAACGCTGCACCTAGCGTTGATAACGACTCGTCGCTGAAAGATCGCGAATCCGAGAACTCGACCAAGAAATCGTCGTCGGATTCGAAGTGGACCGAGTTGACACAAGAGTCAGAGGTAAGTGACTCGAATGTTGTTCCGGTCGAGCGAGTTGCTAAAGTCGAAGAGTCGGTAAGTAGCCAGGACTCGTTGCCTAACGAACAAGATGCTGCACCGACGCGGAACCGCCGAGTCAGTCGCCAAGATCGCATCCGCGAGGAGAACGGCTCAGAAGCCAAACGTGACTCCGTCGAATCGAGGCAATCACAAAACCAAGAACTCGCCGCGTCCCGTGAAACAGAAGCGGGTGGTCAAGCCGAAGATTCTAACGCCTTAGCCAGCCAGTTTGATGGCATCGTTGTGCAAGCGTCACTTGGCGGTTCTGTAGAAACCAACTACTCAGTCGCAGGGCAAGCGATTGCAGGCCCGCAAGAGACCGTAGTGGTCAACAGCGCGAGCAATGCCGGTGTGGCTGGCTCCAGCGTGACTTCAGCGTTAGCCGCCTCAGCGGACAGCGGCTTGACAGCAGATAGAGGCGCTATGGAGCCGTTGGTTTCCGGTTCAGGAAGGGGAGAATCCGCTGCCGCTGCGAATCGTGGCGCTGGTCGCACGGAGGGGGCCACTGGTTCGTCGGCTCTCTCGCGTTTTCAGCAAAACAAACTAGTGCAGCGAGTCCTCAAAGGGTTGGAGCAACTCAGCTCGGGTGGCGGGCAAGTTAAACTGCGACTCCATCCGCCAGAGCTGGGTACTTTGCAAATGACCTTAAAGATCGAGGCAAACGTAATGTCTGCGCATCTTGAGGTCGAGAATAGCCTCGCAAAAGACGCGCTACTCAACAACCTACAAAGCCTGCGAGACAAATTAAGTGAGCAGGGGATGTCGATCGATCGATTCGAAGTTGAGGTGAGGACTGATTCGCAATCGGGAACAAGCAGCTCCTCTGGGGATTCCGAATCAAATCGGCAGTCACGCCGAGACCAGCCGGAAAGTCGTTACGCTATCTACAACGAAAATCGCTTGGTTAACGACAACTTGGACGAAGGCAAACGAGCGGTGCCTTGGTTTAGGACTACAGGCAAGCTGGACTTGTCAGTATAAAGTAGAGACCAGTGGAGCGCAGCGGGGCGTTCCCTCAAGTTCTCATTTATCGTGGCATGTCGTCTCAAGAAAAACCGTCTTCAACCACCGCAGATGCGATTTCAGCCTCCCTCATGGAGTTGCTGGCCGACGGAGCATGGCGAGCTTACGAAGGAGTTCATTCGGAGCGACTCAAGGTCTGGCTGTCGCAATCGTTGGGTGTCGAGCACGTAAGGCTATGCTGTTCGGGAACCTTTGCCGTCGAACTCGCCCTGCGTGGGCTCAAGATTTCTAGTGAAGACGAAGTCATTCTGTCGGCTTACGATTTTCCCGGTAACTTTCGAAGCGTCGATGATATCGGTGCTCAAGTTGTGCTTTGCGATCCGCCTGTTGATCGCGGCTGGGTTTTGACGCCGGAGGCATTGGAGTCGGTCGTTAGTCCCAAGTGCAAGGGGCTAATCGTCAGTCATCTTCACGGACAGCTGGCACCCATGAAACAAATTATGGAATGGGCTCGGTCATCCGGTATCAAAGTTGTGGAGGATGCATGCCAGGCGCACGGCGCGGTGGTAGATGGTAAGCCGGTAGGCAGTTGGGGTGATGTAGGGGTTTTTAGCTACGGCGGAAGCAAACTTGTTTCTTCTGGCCGCGGCGGTTCGGTTGTGACAAACGATCCTCTTGTCGCACAGCGAATGACGATTTTTTGCGACCGAGGCAATAATGCATTTCCTCTTTCAGAAATCCAAGCCGCATTGGTACTGGCTCAATACGAAAGCTTGGACAAGGATCATCAATCGCGACTTCAGTTCGCAAGAAACTTGGTCGAGCGATTGAAACCATTCCCATGGCTGCATGTGCCGTTTGACATGCATGACGACTCCCCGGCGTTTTATAAACTAGGCTTTATGGTAAAGGGAGCTGGTGCAGAATCAGACATGGAGGCACACGGCTCATTGCGTTCCAAAGTTCTAGATGGATTTTTGAATCATGGCATTGAGGCCGGTGAAGGGTTTCGTGGTTTCGCCTCCCGTTCACCAAAAAGATATCGCGTTCCGAAGCCCCTCGAACAATGCCAAACGCTCGCAGCGACCACCATTTTGCTACACCATAGTATGCTCCTCAATCCACGAACGGGTGCGGATGCCATGGATCGTGTTATCGAGGCAGTGAAACATATCAATCAGGAGTTGCAGCTTTGAAATTATTGATCACCAATGACGATGGTTACGATGCAGAGGGGTTGCAAAGACTCATCGAGCAGCTTGCTGATGAGCATGATTGTTTCGTCGTCGCGCCCGATCAGGGACGCAGTTGCTGTGGCCATTCCGTAACCAATGCGACGGAGTTAGAGCTACTCCGTAAACGCGATCAACATTGGACCGTATCTGGTACCCCCGCCGATTGTGTGCGGATTGGACTTATGGTCCTGGATATCAAGCCGGATTGGGTTATATCGGGAGTTAACCATGGCGGGAACATGGGAATTGACACGCTTTATAGTGGAACGGTGGCTGCTGCCCGAGAATCCACCATTTTGGGATACAAATCGATCGCCATGTCTCAGTATATGCGTCGCGACGTTGATAAAGATTGGAGCGTGACCGCAAAAAGGGGAAAACGAATTTTGAATGGTTTATGGGAACAATCGCTGGAGCATGGCTTCTTTTGGAATGTCAATCTGCCGGCACTGCCTCCCGATCGCGACGCAGACTTTCCGATAACCCATTGCCCATTGGAATTGGGGCCGTTGCCAATCTCATACCAAATGTCCCAAGCCCCACTCGCTTCTCAAACGCCACTCGCTTCTCAAGTCCCTTTGGTCAAGGAGCGGGAACGTGAGCTACAGGAGTCGGGAAACCAATCGCTGTACGAAACCCACGACACTTCACTGACGAGACACATCTATCAAAGCAATTATCAACTGCGTCCAAGAACCGATGGAACGGATGTGCACTTCTGTTTTTCGGGACATGCTGTGATCACCCGCTTGCAGGCATTTGGTTTTTGTCCAGACGGCTGCTGAGAGCCGCATAGTAGTCGTGGGTATTCGTTGAATCAGCAAAGTCACCTCGCTGCTTTTTTGCTTAGCTGCTTAGCTGCTTAGCTTCTTATCTGCCTATCTGTGGCAGATATCGCTTGCGAGATGAAATAAAGGGTAGAATTGGAACTGGGTGGGATTGTCTCACGAACAGATCATCGCGATTCGATATCAACCATAGATTTGCACGGGCGTTGAAATACTCCCGGTAAACGATCTATCTCTCGTTCATTCGATCGCAAATAGTGCGTCCGATTCGTGCAAAGGAGTGCAATGAGTGAAGAATTGCATCAAGTTTTGAACTAGGAGTTTTTTGCTATGGGTATTGCAGAAATGATTCGGATTTTGGTTGTTGACGATGATGAGATGCAACTGTCTTTGATAAGCCGGTGGCTGCAGAAGCTTTCTGACAATACCATCGAAGTCATAGCGACATCTAATGTCAACGAGGCGATTGGTCGTGCCATGGCGAAAGAATTCGACATTTGCCTGACGGACCTCGATATGCCCGAGAGCAACGGGCTTAAGCTGCTGAAAGCGATCAAGGATTCCGATCCGTTGACTCCTGTCATTCTAATGACCGGCATCTCTAGTAGAAATGCTTTGGAATCGGCTCTCGCTCTTAACGCCGACGATTATTTTCTCAAGCCATTAAGCTGGGAGGATCTGCTCGGTTCGGTCACGTTTCAGATTAAAAGATTGAGGCGATATCGGCTTGACTTTCCTTTGCTAGGCGTCGATTAACTCATCTGTTCCGTTTTCAATGGTAGGCGATACGGCTGCCAACAATCTACATCGGGGCAGCCGTTACCAAGGACAATGAATCGATAAAGGTCTCGATCTCATTTCGCAATTCCTCGAGAGAATGTCCATTGCGTAACTGGTCCTCCAGGTTCTTTGCGGCATCCGTCAAGCAGGCAAAACCGTAGCCACCACACGCACCCTTTAACTGGTGTACAAGACGCGTCAAAAGTTGCACATCTTGGTTTTGCAGATGCTCTCTCAGCGATTGCTGTCGCGATGCTAGTTCATGGACGAATTCAGAAAGCAAATCGGCGAAATCTTCATCACCGGCGAGTGTCGAATGGATTTTGTTCTGTTGCGCATTTAACATCGCTACCCTATGTCCTTGTTAAGTCTGGGTTTGATCAAAACCGAAATGTATTCTTGTTAGCATGCCCCTCGCCCGTGCGCCAGGACCGTTTAGCTCACTATGGGAGAAGTGGCGTTTGTGCGATTCAAGCCCTCAACGATTATGCACTTCGATTGATTCTGTGCCCAGTGAACGCAGGTTTGGATAAGATGTTGTCGGTCAATCGGTTTGCTTACATGTTCGTCGCAACCGGCGTCGATACTTGTTCGCACATCGCTAAGCATGGCGTTGGCTGTTAATGCAATAATCGGCCGTTGGTACCCTTTACTTCGAAGCAGTCGAGTCGCTGAATAACCGTCCAACTCCGGCATTTGCATGTCTGTTAAGAGCAAATCGAATTGATACGGCACCATCAACGGGCCATCCAATGTACCATCAATGGTAAGCAATTGAACGGCCTCCTTTCCATTCTGCACAATCGTGACCTCAGCCCCTGCTTTGGTAAGGTGAAATGCGATGAGCTTTTGATTATCAATGCCATCCTCTGCCAGCAAAATACGCAACCCCAAGAGTGGAGTTTTGCTCGCCTCGGGTTCTGCGAAATCGAGCGTCGTATCGGCGACCTTAGGTTCGATAGTGGCTCGGGTTGGTTTAGAGACGATCTCATCGATAGGAAGGACGAATGCGAACTCGCTTCCAACCCCGAAAGTGCTTTGTACGGTCAGATCGCCTCCCAACATCAAGGCTAATCGCTTGCTAATCTGCAAACCCAGGCCGCTACCCCCGAATCGCCTCGTCATCGATGCGTCCGCCTGATAAAAGGTCGAGAAGAGCCCGTTGATTTGCTCCGGGGTCATCCCTATACCCGTATCGCGAACGGCAAAGCAAAGCTGAGGCGTTGGTTGTGTGGAGAAGGACACGTTTACGGATACCTCACCCTGTTCTGTAAACTTTATTGCGTTGCCAATCAAGTTCATGAGAATTTGACGGATGCGCGTTGGGTCACTTCGTATTGCTATGGGAATGGGATCGCTGATTTTGGAGCGGAGATGAATCCCTCGATCGTTCGCCTTTACCTTCATCAGGGACATCACTTCCTTAACGATCTCCAATGGATGGGTACCTATCGATTCCACCTCCAGCCGATTCGCTTCAATCTTTGATATGTCCAAAACGTCGTTGATAATGGCGAGCAAATGTTCACCATTCCGTTTGATCGTACGAACGTAATCAATGCAACGTGCAGGATTTGCCGGTTTGGCAACTTCGTCCGCCAGGAGATCGGCATACCCGAGAATAGACGTCATCGGTGTGCGGATCTCATGGCTCATATTAGCCAGGAATCGACTCTTAGCGTCGCTCGCCGCTTGGGCTTCCGCTTTCGCATTCTTCAAGGCCGTTATGTCGTGCCGAATAGCAAAGTATCCTCGGATTTTACCGTTGTGATTCATCAATGGAGCGATCGTGGTATCGACCCAATATAGGCTGCCATCTTTTGCTCTGTTGCAAACCTCTCCCTGCCATGTTTCACTATTGCCAACGGTTTTGAACATCTCCTTCCAAAAGGTCTTAGGATGCACACCGGAGTTTAGGATGCGGTGATTTTGACTTATAAGCTCTTCATGCGTATAGCCGCTAATCACGCAAAACTGTTCGTTGGCGTAGAGAATGTTTCCGGCCGTATCCGTCTCGGCCACAATCGCGTGGCGATCAACGATCGAACGATACATTTCCAAGTACCTCAACGTCTCCTTGCGATCTGATATGTCGCGGACGCTCGCCAGCAGCACAAACTTTCCATCTAACACGACAGAGGACAGGAGGATTTCTGCAGGAAATGTTGTGCCATCGTCTTTTTGAAGAATCCACTCGAAACGTCTGCTACCCTTATCGTTCGTTTCTTGTTTTACGGCACTGTTGAGGTTTATCGCAGACGTTGTATTCTGACCCGGTAACGGAAAGTCGTGGTAGGGATGTTTAGGCATCGGCTGTTCCATCGATAAATTTCCAGAGATTTCGAACGAATACAACATCGCTTCGAATTTCCATAGGTATGACAATTGTTCCTTGGTCGTTATCCCAAAAACCTCCAATGCTTTTTTGTTGCAATCGAAGAAGTGGCCATCCTTCAAAAGCAAAATTGCATCGCTACTTCCATCAAAAACCGTTTGAACACGACTTGCATAGGCCTGTACTTTCCTTTCAGCTTCGATACGAACAGTAATATCCTCTGTGGAGACGACTGATTTAGTTTTTCCGTTCCTAGTGCACGGTGAAGCTACGGCACGAAACCACCGTTGTTCACCATTTACATGCAATGGATACTCACGTTCAAAGCAAGTCGCCTCGCATCTAAGAACCTTCTGAACACCTGCAATGATCTCTTGGCAATCCAACTCGTCCACGAACGCCATCGATCGAAGGATTTGAAAGAAATTCGCCCCGCCGAGATCCCCCACCCATCGATTTCTGTTCGGTAGATAAAATTCCATCCAAAGTTGATTTGCGCTGTTCACAAATCCCTCAGGATTGATAATGGCCACTTTCGAGGTGAGAGAATCGAGCGTTGATAGCAAAAGCGTCTGCTCTTCACGGATTTGCTCCTCGACCTCTTTGAAGGTTGTGATGTCCGTTTCCACCGCCATAAACCCATTGACGTTGCCCTCCGGATCAGTCAGTGTCTGAATGTTTAGTTCGAGCCAATACTCACGACCAAACTTGGAACGATTCTGAATATGGCAGTTAATGGACGATCGAGAACGTAATGCACGCCTTATTTTTTCAACGGTGTCTGGATTCGTCTTTTCAAATTGCAAGATCTCGCCAGGCTTTTTTCCAATGACTTCATCAAGAGCGTAGTCGGTGATTCGCGTAAAGCCCGCGTTAACCCACACGATGCGACCATCGATATCTGTGATGATCACGGCATTACTGGTGCGTTCCGCAATGACAGCCAGTCGATGCTTTTCGATTGCCAATTTACGAAACGAAGCGGAGCTTTTGCTTAAGTTTGTCATGGCCTTGCCCGCAAAAGCTACCACCGATCCAAAGACAATGGTCACAAAGACGACGAGCGATACTCTATCTTGTCTTTGTGACCGATTAGCGAATATCTGATTAGTTCGATAGATGACGGATTCTATTGCTGGCTCATAGGTGTTGATTTTGGCGTGAAGCTCTGCGTACCTTTTTTCGTCAATCAACAACGCACCACTTGGCCCGTTTGACGCGTCTTGAAGTATGGCGAGCAGCTCGTTCCGGATTTGCGAGGCGTACGCAACTGATTTTTTTAGTGCGAGATCCTCTAAAAGCGACTGTTCCAGGAAGCGTTGTTCAAGTTCCGCAGCTTCCTCGTTAAACCTTGATATTGTTTCTGCAATTGCTTGGTGTTGGTCGATGCCTTCCTGATGTGTATTGTTTTGCAGCGCCACCAAGCGTCCAATTTGCTGGGTGAACATTCTCTGACGCTCTTCAAGTTTTATAGTTTCGCTGATTTCCAGATTGCGCGAATTGTCGAGGTTTTCCACATATTCAAAAATTGCGATGGACGTTACTAGTACGAAGAAGCTAACAACAACAGATTTGTTTAGAGTCGAGACGGACTTCACGAATCTCGTTTCGATTTCAACATCAGGAAGATCTTTACGGATTCGAGCACTTGCCATGCAACTTTCCATTTTCGCCATTTGCGCAATACTTAGCACAGATGCACTATGTTCATGACGATGCAATCCTCAGGCTCAAATCACATCGTCACCGGAGCAAACAATCCTCTTTTACGGATTCTGCCAAGTCATCTACGCGTTCGCGGTTTGTTTAGATACAGCCTATTCCCACGCGGCCTGCCCGTAGCAAGCAGCGGGTTCACTCTAGTTCGGACTGTAGGTTACCTTTTCCAAACGCAAATGGCCGCCACCACCCACTTTGCAGTTGTTGCACACTGAAATTTGCCAATCACCACACACGGGCTGCTTATTCGTTTACATCCGCAAGATGATGCCAGAATGCAGACTATTCTTCGATGGTGTGCAGTTCGTTTTTGATTTGATCGACGCCCGGTTCGAATCCTAAAAGCGTTACAATCAGATCTTCCGTTTTCTTGCTTTGTACTGTTCCTCGCACGATCGCCAGGCCGCCCACTCGCACGACATTGATTTTTGCTCCAGCTATCTTGGAAATTCTCTCTTGAGCCTCGGAGAAAACAGTCTCTGCTCTTGTTGTCTCGCCCAACCTATCCGACGTTTCTTGCGCAGTGCCGAAGTCGAGATCCAGCTTGGGATAGTAAAGTCCGGTCGATGGTTGGGCCGGGAGTGGTCGGTTTACGGATCTTTGGTTGGGAACACGCAAACCCTCTACCGAGGATTGAACTCGTCCAACTCCGATCGCTTGTGTAGAGCCAACAAATCCTTGTTGATCGGTACGACTGGAACCCACGAATTCATTTCGAGATCGATTGCCTCGTACGAATCTACCATTTATCGAGGGTGATAGACTCCCGGAATTCGGATTGCCCGCCTGAGCTCGCGGTTGTGATGAACCAATTGCTGCGCCGATTGTACGATTCCCAATAAGCTGACCCATCGCTGCGCTCTGAACGCCAACACAACACAGAAAAATGCATGGCAACAATGTCGTGTAGCTAATGACCTGAATGGCCTTCAAAATGTGGATGGTTTTCATTCTGGCACAGACTCCTTGGGGGCTGTAACTTTTCCGACGGACTCACCTAACTTGATCCAGTGTACATCCTGATTGACATTAAT
>JALOQS010000135.1 GCA_025459355.1 Pirellula sp. | reverse complement strand
AGTGCTGGATCCAAGCTTGCAATGGCGGCGTTCGGCGAGCGCAGTACCGTGCCACCCAAATCTCGGATGATCGTTGAATTTGCTAAGGCGATTTGAATGCATTGCTCTAACGACAGCTCGCGGACTTGATCAGAGGACAAAACCGACTCATCAATGTCGAGCGGCGAACACGTTTCGACATCCCCGGGGGTGATACAAGGGACCGAGCGTGCGCTGGCTTGCGTTAATTGAGCAGGGCCGCAACTAGGGCTTTTGTCGACTTGTATGCAGTCTTTTGTCGGGCAAAATTTGTTTGCTTTACCGAGCGTACAGCCTGCGAGGGCCCCAAGGCCCGCAACTGTTATTGCAAAACGGAATGCGAGCATCCCTTCCTCCTTCATTCGCCATCCTTGGCAAACGTCACAAAAAAAAGTGACGACAGATTGCGTATCGGTTTTTGGAACTAGGCGAATCAAACGAATTTCAGTTCGATGAACCGGTTGGCAAAGTGTTGCGATTATTCCTGCGACGCAGTGATATTCCGGTCGTAACAACTGTTCTGATTTGTTGGTTTTTGAGCCGCTAAATTAAGAACTCTCAAGGTGCTCCAATCACTACAGCCGTCAAACTTCACCACTTGGATTAACCACAAGCAACCGGTCAGCAGCATCTCTAGAGCAATTTCCGCAGAACATCTATAGAATGGCATCAAGGTGCCGATTCTCGCTTTTCTCAACGACCCTCAAGAAATCTCGGCCGCCAGGTTTCGGAATCGTCCAAACGTCGTCCCTCAATCGAAATGCTCCAGCAAACCACACTCAAGATTGACCAAATCCTAGACGAATTGGATGTGTTAGCACGTTCATCCGCCTCGGACGACGAGTTCTTCAATCGAGTGTTGCTTCAGTTAGGTGCAACGATTGGCTCATTCAGCAATGCATTGGTTGTGCCTGCGCTCGAAGATCGATGGTTTGTTCGTTCGGTTTTCGGACCCTTTGAACCTAGCTTGGTCGATTCCATTCAAGAGACGATTGCAAGCGTATCAACACCACCCAAACCAGAAACGTCGTTTCGCGGAACTACGGCAACGGTTTTTTGGTATGCCGTTCCCGTTTCGAACATAAGTCTATCCAGAGGGTTAGTGGTATCTGTTTATTCAAACGCATTATCAGAATCTGAGGCGATTGGACTAGTTGAGGTGCAGCAGGCCTTTTGCGAGCTGGTCGATCAACGACTGTCGATAGCACTGGAACGCTTTTTCTCTCTCGATATGGCTACGATTCGAGAGCTAGGTAAATCCTTGGATGGAAATGATTCCTTAACAGCTGCTGCACGAACCGTCGTTACTGGTTTGTCAAGCATGCTGCCGGGGTGCCGTGTAAGCCTAAGCGAAATCACCTCGCCCGAGGCGTGCCAAGTATTAGCTGTCAGCTCAGCGATCAATCTTGATGCAAAATCGCGAGCCTATGCCGACATTCAATCCTTGGCACGTGCTTCATTTACGCAAAAGCGTGCCGTCGTTGGTCGCACGTCCAGAGGTACCGATGATACCGGAAGTGAACTAAACAACGTCCGGCTTAACAAGATTGACCAAAGTGTTTCCGAATGCGATACATTGTTTCTTCCCTTTGGTGAACAAAATCCCTCGCCACGTTGGATAATCGGCTTCGAGTTTTGTGATCACCCGGCTTATGTGAAAGGCAGTTCAAAGCTTCCTTATGTCTTACCTGTCGTCGAAACGCTTTGGAAGCAGAAGCTCGCTTGGTTAGACATTCCAATCTGGATACGTCGGCTTTCCTGGTCAAAGCTCCGCGCACGGGGCGTGGCTGGTTCGATAAAAACTGCCGCGATTTGTCTAACGCTTTGCGCGTTGATCTTATGGATGCTAAAGCCCACCACGTTGATGATCGAAGCGGAGGGTGCTTTGATGCCAAGTGAATCCAAGGCTGTTTTCGCATCTGCGGACGGTTTTGTTTCCACTTTGCTCGTTTCAGAAAATGCAGTCGTGGAAAAAGGCCAATTGTTAGCGACGTTAACCTCGCCGTCCCTCGATTTGCAGCTGGAAGAATTGCGAGGAAAAATTCGAGCATTGGAGGAAGAGTCTCGGGGAGTCGAGATTGCCATGAACCAATTGCAGCCCAATACAAACGATTCCTTAAAGCAACAAAGCTTGATGGCATCCAAGCTTAAAGACATTGCCCTTCAAATCGAATCGTTAAACAAACAAAGAGCTATTGTTGAGAGTCAGCGTGAAGATCTAGAAATCCGATCCCCCATCCAAGGCATCGCCATGGGTAAGGATTTGCAGCAAAATCTACTTGGTCGTCCCGTTAATCGAGGTGATCTTCTTTTTCGGGTGATGGATACCGAATCGGAGTGGGAACTGCGTCTAAATGTTCGAGATCTCGATTCCCAATACGTGCGTAACGAATTTTCAAATCCTTCCGCAGCTGGGCCTCAAGCAATTGAATTCGTATTGGATGGTTCTCCGAAAGATCGACATTCCGCAACAGTAAAGTCGATCGCGAATCGTGTTGAGAACATTCATCGTGAAGGAAACTTTCTCGAAGTTCGCGCGACCACTGGAGAGCTAGCTGAAGAAAACAAAAAGGTTGGTAGCAATGTACATGCCTACTTTCCTTGCGGTAAGTATTCAACCTGGTTCGTTTGGTTTCGACCCGCCATCGAGGCAGCACGTCGAAAGCTTTGGTTTTAAGACAAGTTAGGTGTTTGCTATGACGATGACTCAAGACTTGAAGAAAAATGCGGTTGGGCTTTTTTTGTTTTCGAGCGTGCTGGCCAATTGTTCGACGAGCCGAGTCGCTGAAGGATTCGATCAACCGAATAAAATCGAACCGGCGAATCAAGTGTCTGGGTCGAATGTTGATGACGGTCAGCTTGAATCCCAGCCAAAGAGCAACGGGACAGCAACGGAATCGATTAAGTTGGAGGGCGCGATGCTCAAGACCATCGACTCGACAGCGGTATCCGCTCAAGTGGCAGGTGTTTTGAGCGACGCAACACTTAAAGAGGGAGCGTTAGTAAAGAAGGGCCAGTCGCTCGCCAAAATCCACGATGCTTCCGTGCGAATGAAGCTCCAGCAACTTAAGCTACAGCTTGATATTGCACGTTTCAAGAAAGATAACACGATCGATAAGCAGGTGGCATCGAAAAACCGCGAGGTAGCAGAAAAAGAATACGAACGCGCGGTGCTTGCCAACCAGCGAGTTCCGAATACCTACCCCCTGAACGAAGTGGATCGACTCAAGCTCGTTGCGGAACGTAGTCGCTTAGAGGAGGAGCGAGCCGATTACAACATGCAAATGGCGGCCCTGGAGGCCGAGGTCACAAGCAGCGAATACACTCAAACCGAAGAACTGCTCTCACGGCACTCGATCGTATCTCCCGTTGAAGGCTTGATCGTAGCAGTCGAAAAGAAACTGGGAGAATGGGTCGAACCCGGAACCGAGGTGTATCGCATCGTAAGGACCGATACGCTGCGAATTGAAGGTTTGATTCCAGTGAGTGTCGATGATGGCAATCTTATAGGCCGCACCGCAAAGATCGAATTGATACGTGGCGAAAACAGGGATTACTTCTTTGGCAAAGTTGCGTTTGTGAGTCCTGATGTAAATCCTGTCAACTCGCTGGTTCGGGTCTTTGTCGAGGTCGACAATCCCGGTCGAAAGCTTCGCCCCGGTCTGCAAGTTCGTGCAGAAATCATTCCGGCTGAAACGCGCGACCAAGGTGGCATTCCATGAGCGAGCATGCCATCAAACATGCGTTAATTCAATCGAGTTCTCGAACGCCCATGCGTAGCGCCGAGGCTTATCGACCTCAAATGCGGTTCGATCTGGAATGGATTCACTACCCAGAGGATCATGGCTGGGTAGCGCATGATCCGTTGTCGAACGAGTTTTTTCGATTCAATGAATACGAATACGTCGCGATTCATTTGATGAACGGGCTGCGATCGCTTGAAGAGCTGGTCGCGGGAGTAAAACAGAGATTCGGGCGTGTCACGATCGATCTCGCATGGATGCAAACGCTGGTGCATCGGATGCAAGGATGTCTTTTGCTACAGCCAACCGTCGGCAGTATGCGTTGGGCAGAGCGACAATCCAGTCAGCAAAGTAGTGCGCTTTTTTGGCAGCGGTTTCAAGGTCTTTTGGCAATTCGCATCCCCCTGTTCGACCCTGGTTCGTGGTTAGCTTTGTTTCGCAATCCGGCTAAATGGCTTTTCAGCAGGACTCTGGCGATCGTCATGCTGTTGATGGGTTTCGTCGCATTAGGGCTCTTAGCGCGATGGACTTTTTCGAATGGCGTACCGCAATGGAATCCGGCTGCGGTAACGATTGACCGATGGATTTTATTGCTGGTCTGCTATGGGCTAGTGAAGTCGCTTCACGAACTAGGTCACATGTTGGCTTGTGCACGGTACCAAGTTCGGTCGTCGGAGGTGGGCATTCTGCTGTTGTGTTTAATGCCTTGTTTCTATTGCGACACAACCGATGCTTGGAGACTTCCTTGCAAACGGCAGCGAGCCATCATCTCGGCCGCTGGGATCTATGTTGAATTGATCATCGCAATCCTGGCAACGATCGGTTGGCTCGTTCTTAACGACAGCACGTTGAGCTTCATTTGCTTAAACCTCATGATCGTATGTTCCGTGTCAACGGTGCTCCTCAATGCGAATCCGCTTTTGCGTTACGATGGCTACTACATTCTTTCCGATTTGTGGGGCGTGCCGAATCTACATGAACAGTCCAGAACAGCTTTCTGGCAAATGTTTTCGCGTTTCGTACTGTTGCAGCCTCCGCAACCCGTGGCACTCGATCGAAATCCGTTGCCCCTGGCTGGCTTCGCAATTGTTTCATGGGTTTATCGCGTTTTCATTATGATCGCTATCCTTTGGATGGTTTGGACGATTCTTCCTCCGATGGGTCTTCAGTTCATTTCAGTGATCGTGACCGCGTCAGTAGCTATCGGAGTGTTCTTTTCTCAAAAGCGATTGTTCGTGAATGCAAGAGACTCATTTCAAAAAATGGATAGACCATCCCGTACCGTATCATCCGCGATGGGTGGATTGTTGCTTCTCGTATTCGTGACCTTGCTGTTCGTGCCGGCTCCTCGCTATTTCACCGCCCGAGGACACATCGATTATGAAGATAAAACCCCAATCTATGCGACGTACGATGCACGAGTGAATTTCGTTGCAAAACAAAACATGCGAGTGAACAAAGATTCGCTTGTGGTGCATCTCGAATCACCCGTTGCGGAGCTTGAGCTAACCAAATTAGAGGGGGAAATACAGCAAGTGGAAGCCGCCTTAGGACAGCTTAAACTGCGGCGAACCATTGATCCTGAGGTCGAGTACAAAATTCCGCAATCGGAGTCTGAGTTGGCAAGACTACGAGCGAGGCAAACCGTACTCACAAGAGACTTTTCGCAGTTGAGATTCTACGCACCAACCGATGGTTTCCTGGTGGATTCCCTTTTGGAACCTAACAACGATTTATCAGGCGTGTCCGAATCACGCTTTAAGAACAGTTTCTTGGCATCGGAGAACGCTGGTGGATGGGTTCGGCGCAGCGCATTGTTAGGCTGGTTTTGTGCGATGAAGGAACCCGTGGTGATCGCCATCGTCCCAGAAGCCTCCTTGTATGGATTTCAAGAAGGTGGCGTGGCTTCGATCCGATTAGACGGCAATCCATTCCATTCCATGCGCGGCAGAATTACTCGAATTTCGTTGGATAACGTCCCGAGCGTTCCCGCATCGCTGGTTGGTGATCAAAGCCTAGTATCGATTCCGAAACGAGATGGAGGGTTCGAGACCGAGTCGCCTCACTATGCCGTGACGATCGCATTAATGGATGATGAGAAACCACTCTATGATTCGCTGGCAATCATAAGTGTTGAAACAGAACCGATACCAATCCATCGTCACATCTCAGATTTTATCTATCGATCCGTTCGGCCGATCGTAAAGTAACGCTAGGATCGTCTGGGCTGGCCGGCTATTCCTGCGGTAGCATTTCCCAGCTACTACTTCTTGCCCTGTGGATCTTTCGTAATCCACGCAAAGAGCCGCTTGTTGTCATCAGCGGTGATCAAGGTGTTGCCGTCGGTGGTAAACGCGATGGAAGTTATCTTGCTGCCACGATGTCCAGACAGATCGAATAATTCTCGCGGTGCACCCCATGTCGGACTGCAGTACCAAACATTGACAGTTCCGTTATCGGTACCCGTTGCGAAAATTCCTTCGGCTGGAGACACTGCGATCAAGCTGTTCCGCGTTATTGGCTGACGAATGAGATTCGTAACCTCAGGGGTAGAGGATTGGCCTTCTGTTTTCGCTAGAACATTCGGGAGAGGATCGAGCGCCACAATATTCACGTAGTCACTTTCCAAATCCCGCGTGTGAACGAGCAGATGACGCCTAGGCATGATGTCGGGAATCCCAAAGGTTTCGGTTAGGAAATGTAGTCCGACCACCGTTTCGGCAGCTTTGAACTCGAAAGGAATCTGTTTTGCGATTTTGAAATCCGCATCGAATACGGTAATCCCGTTGCTAATGGAACAACTCGCTAGTCCAGCGTCCAAAGATGGGTTCCATCCAATGGCATCCGCTTGTCCTAGTTGATATTGATCCGTTCCTAAGTCTGGATCGTGAGCACTGAGATGCCCGTCGGATATAACAGCCAGATGCTTACCGTTTGGCGAGAGGCTGATATCATCTGCGGTTGGTAACTGGTAGTTAAGATTCTTCAGCCCCGAAGTGGAGTCATCAACAAGATGAAACTTGGTCATCGAACCTTCTTTGTTCAGGCTGTAAAGTACACGTCCCGACCGATCTCCGGTCACAGCTCGCGGCGTCGTTCTTGCAAAGCTTTCGATGGAGTCAGAACCTCGTTTCAAGGCATAGGTTTGTGCCGACCTGCTGGAAATAAAGATTGCCTTTCCGAACTGCTGTATAACTCGGACACGTCGGCTATCGATCGCGAAAGACTCATGTAATTCTTCGGTTAGGATAATGTTGCTCGCATCATCAAATTTCAACCATCGATTACCTGGAATCGATTCGATCCCCTCGTCGATCAAGATGGCGTTGTTGGACTTTAGGGGGAACCTTATGCCAACATGATGAGTGCGTCGATCGGTGCTGCCGGTTCGTATGGCGTATTGCAATTCCTCGCTATCGCCGTCTTGCTTCAGCAACAGATCCATATCGGTATGCACGCGAACTTCGCCACTTTTCAATCGTATGGATTTCGAAGAGACGGTTGGATCGTTGTTCAACATTTGCGAGTGCCACAAGATCTTAGCGGTTTGATCGACGATCGCTACTTTTGCAACATCACCATTCGCGTACGCTAGGTAAACGTGGCTTCCGTTTCTTGACCAGACCGCATGCATTGGTGCTGCTTCGCTCGCGAGTTTCAAACTGACGTCATCAATCTTGCCGTCATCCCATCGGGGTTCAGCAAATTTGAGCAATCGGATTGCGCCGGTTCGCTTGACAAGGAGCAATTCGGATTTGTTAGATGGATTTTCGACCGCAAAGTATGTGCCCCAATCTGACCGATTCAGGAACTCGCTACCAGTTTCGACATCGATGATCGTTGTATGAGAATCGGACCCCAACACCAGCTTTCGGCCTTGGTCGACCAAGCTGAGGCGAGGCTCGACCGACGTAGGCTCGGACTGGCCGGGCAGAGGCTCGTCGGTGCGAGTCCAGCGACGCACCATCTGCTTGGACTCTAGATCCCACAAACAGAATTCCCATGTTGCGCGACGTTCTGCCAAATAATCGCGTTGCGAATCACGAAGCTTTGCGACGGTAACCAAAACGTTGGATTCGAGGCTGCTGGCCGAATCCACCAGCTCTGCGCCTGGCGTATGTCCCAGATACGAAAAGGTTGGATCTGATACTTTTCCATCCAATAGATTCCATGCATTGATGCATCCGTTGGTATCAACGCTCAGGACTTGGCCATCGAAGCCACCAACGACTAAATGCTGAACCGATTCTGGGTAACGCAATCCCTTTTCATTCTCTATCGGTCGTTCCATGCGAATGCGTTGCGTTTGACGATCGATATCCCAAACGATGGCTCGACTCTCGCGATTGACTTCGGTTCCCGAATTGCTCACGTCAATACCGAGCAACGATCCGTTGGAAAGCGTTGCGATATCGACCAAATTGTCTCGCAAGCCCGTGAGATAGCTTTCATATTGCCATCGATCGTTTATCTTCCTCCAAACCTGTGCCACCGGTTCCGCGTCGCTCATCGAAATGAAACGACCATTTGGATTAAGGGCCAATTTGGAAATAGCGGACGAATGCTTGAGCTCTAATATGGATTCGACGTTTAACCGCCGATCCTTAAGGTTTGCGATCGCAACACGGTTGTCTCTTAACCCCAACGCAATTTGACCATTCCCCATAGGCAAAGCACAGTTCAAAGAGCCGCGAATGGAATCGGGGACTTCGATTGGATTGTTCGTCCCATCGACGACATTTACCAATCTGAGTTCCCGTTCTTTATTGAAGTCAACAGTCAACAAATACTCTTTGTCCGTGATTTCTTGTACTGCCAAGGATGCGCCGCGAACGTTGTTTAATCGCGTCGCTGGCGATTCCTCGAGAAGCCATCCATCTCGGTCGATGTTCCAAATCCAAAGCCCAGCGCTTATGCCGGCTAGCAACGACTTTCCGTCTTGGCTGATCAAGATGTTCTGAAAGTTCTTACCGACGGCAGATCGAACCAATTCCGGTTTACCCTTATCAGGAATCCAGAAACCGATCCCGCTGCTTTCCCGTGTTGTGTACGCGTATGCTAACTTAGTACCATCAGCTGACATGGCGAGAGAAATCGCGGTCGCGTTTGGTTCTTGATGCGAATGAACAGGAGCCAAGACTCCAGATTCGACTTTGTAGACTTGAATGTTTCCCGTATCGGTCGCTAGTGCCATGAGATTCGCTTGGGCTGCTGTCGCCGAGGAGATAACTCGCCCAGCAATCGTGGTTTGTGGCAAGTCCGTGTTGCCTAGCAGGCGAATGCGCCGCCACCCCCACGTGTCAAAGGCGGGAGGTGCCACCTCGCTTATGTTCGTAACCTTTTGCAAAAGCCCGCTTAGAATTTCACCAGCGCTACGCACATCGAAGCTTGCAAGCCGCGAGCTAGCCAGCGCAATCGAGGACTTGTATTCATCGAGTTGAATTTGAATGGTCTTTCGTTGTGCATCTTGTTTTGCCTCCAGCTCGGCAGCTTGCGCGACGACTGCTTCTTTTCGGCGTAATTCCGCCTCTTTTTCACGCTCTTCGGCGATGATTCGCTGATTTTCTTCATTCTTTTGAGCTTTCTCGGCAGCGATTTTCGCCTTTTCTGCTTCCGATCTGCCAGCTTCAGCTTCTATCTTGGCATCTTTCTCCGCCTTCGCCGACTGGATCGCTTTCCTCTGCTCGTTAAGCGCGTAAGACAAAAGGCCCGAAAGTCCCACGATGGCGATTATCACTACCGTCGCAACTAATCTTTGTAGGAGCTTGATACGAGACTCTCGTTCACTGCGACGTTGTTTTGCCTGTTTCGCTTTTTCAAAGAGTTCTAGCTCTGCAGTGACGCTGCAATCTACCGTTTGGAAAACGAGATCGTAATCACCTTTGTTGTAAGCTGAGTTGGCGTAAGATAAGCGAGCACTCAGCAAACCATCGCAAGCAGCCGTGTTATCCGGCCACAAGTCTATGGCGTCACGGAAACCGAATAAGCTAAGCGAGCACTTAGCAAACCATCGCAAGCAGCCGTGTTATCCGGCCACAAGTCTATGGCGTCACGGAAACCGAATACAGCTCGCGCGTAAGTTTGATAATCGCTTGTCTGCTGGGCCTGCGCGAGCAAATCAGTAGAACGATCCGTTAGTGCAATGCTTTCCGCGTGGCGTCGATACTGCCGAACCGCTCCCTGCATTTGCTCGACCGATTGATACCGATCTTTCGGATCGGAGGACATTGCCTTGAGGGCGATACTCAGCAACGCATCGTCACCCGCATCCTCTGGTATGACGAGTTGGTTACCGAGAGCATTCATCAAACAGTGAGTGACA
>JALOQS010000427.1 GCA_025459355.1 Pirellula sp. | reverse complement strand
GACGAGTCCGATGACGGCACTCGCAACCGCTATCAAAAAGGCTTTGCGGACCATATTCCCCCCCAGGTTATTCTTTGCCAATTCTTGGTTCTCTCGAACAACTCAATCCATCGGCTAAAGGAACAATCGGAATTGAACTATTATTCGTTACTACCGGAACTGCTAGGCTCTTTTTTGATTTTGATGCGAATTCGCATGAGCTTTTCTCCACTTTGAACTCTATCAACGTCACCGTTCGGGGGCGCTGATTCCGCTTTGGTGTCGGTCGACTTTTCCGCCGGCGGGGTTTTTGACAATCTGCCTCGGTTAAGTTGGGGAGAGTTTGCCGATGAGGGACTTTGCGTTTCGGACAACGTGGCTGATTTCTGGCCGCTCAGTTTCGGCGAACCATATCCACCGGGCCCAGCATATCCACCTGGGCCACCATAGCCACCTGGGCCACCGGTTCCACCGGGGAGCAACGACTCCTTGGACTGAGGTTGATCATTGATTTGACTGCCGTAGCCTGCCCCCATCCCGCTGGCAGCAATCTCGGCCATGGCACTGTTTGCTACCATGGCAGCAATCTCGCCCGTGGCTGTATTGTTGGCAGCACCAATCCCGCCCGCCACCATCGAAACATCGTTAGTCAGTTGCGAAGAGAATTCAATAGTCCATTCTTGTCGTTGAGGCTCTGCTGAAGCAACGGGTGATGCCGTGGCAATAGCTAGCAACTCCGAAGCCGTGATAAGCTCGTCGTTAGGTTCCTGTTCGTTTTTTGCCAACATGAAAATCGCTTTGGCCTCATCGGGCGTCAGGCTCAGAACGACCTCTTCCGCCGACGGTCCTAATTCGACGGCGATTTCCTTTGCTTTCGGTGTATCGGAACTCGCTGCCCGTAGCTGTCCGTCTGCGTTCTGAACGGCTAAACTCAATTCGGCTTGTGGATTGACGTTATCTCGGATCACGAAACGCCACGGAGCTGCCTCGGGACCGTTCCTAGCGTTAAGTCGGTTCTCTAAATAAGCAAAGAACTCGATCGCTTGCAGCGATGTAGATTCTAGCGAGATTGTGGCATCAGCTACTGGTCCAAGCGGATCTGAGAAAGGGGAGAGTTCGTTAGGATCGATCGATTCGGACTGCAACGGGGTTGGACTTACAGGACCAGAACCAGGACCAAAAGCGGAACCATCCATCACGATTTGCGGGCCGATGTCAGGTTGTGAATCGATCAAAGATTTAGCCGTGATAAAAATCAACACGACTGCCGCTAAACTGGCCAAAAGCCCCAACGACAAACGAGGTCGATTCGATCCCGATCCTGATCCCGATCCTGAGCGTGTTGAGTCCACAGATCGTTCCGATGATGAAGCAATCGTCGCGGGTTGTGCAATAGTCCATTCCGAGCTTTGAAGACTGCGTGTGAGCGTTTCCGACTTGACGACAGACGCGGACACCAAGGATTGCACGGTCGTCAAGTCTTTGACGAGCTTCTGCAATGCGGGGGAGCTTCGTATGGCTTGTTCGACCTCACGCCTATCTTGATCGTTTAACTCACCATCCAAGTAGGCTGAAATCAAAGATTCATCAAAGGGACTTTCGTGTTCGTTCATCGATTATCCTTCTCCTGGCACGGCATGAATGCGCGGAGCCCTGCTCTTTCAAAAATGTTCTTTAGTTCCAGTCTCGCTCGATGCAGCCTGCTCCTCACCGTACCAATCGGAATCTCTAAAACGGATGCGATTTCTGCGTAATCCATACCGTCAATGTCTCGCATGCATACGATCGCTCGCTGATCTTCAGGTAGTTGATCGATGGCTGAGCGAACAGCATCGACGGTCTCGCGTTCTACAAGTTGGCTCACAGGATTCTCGCTTGGTGAAGCGTCAAGGTAGGATACGTCGGGTGTTGATAAATCGCTTTTCCTGCTCTTTTGTTTACGAAGATGATCGATGCTCGCGTTGTATGCCAGACGTCTAAGCCATGTGAAGAACGATGATCGCCCCTCAAAGGAATGCAATTTTCGAAACGCCCCAATAAACACTTCTTGCGCCACGTCCTCGGCGTCTTGCCGATTACGAAGCAACGCCAAAGCAAATTGGAAGATGCGATTTTGATGCCTCTCTACCAAAATAACGAAATGATGAGTCGACCCGCTTCGGATCGATTCAACCAGTTCTAAATCATCAAGGTGAGATTCCATAAACTCTAGACGGACGATCTACGCAGTGAGTTCCCGATTTGTGATCGTCCGACGACAAGTCCTTAACGATCCACACGTTCTAGCTCGTACGATCGAGCGGGGTCGCCGGAAGAGAAAGGAAAAATGCCCCCGATCACCATTCCGCCAAAACTAATTGTATGCGCAAACCAACAATTGTCATTCCAGAGAATCGTTCGCAAGGTGCCCCAGGCCACAATAATCAATGCGGCAAAGTAAAAACGCTCTGCAACCCGCTGCCAATGCTCGTTTTCGCTGGCCTTCGAAATCCACATGGCTCCAACCGCCAAGAACGGAATCAACAATGGAAATGCATCTCCAATGGATTCAAACCAAAACGGCGAATAGGGCATATCGAGCCTTCCTGACTTTATGATCGGATTCCCTCTGGCGTCTGAATCCTTTCAGAACACCT
>JALOQS010000134.1 GCA_025459355.1 Pirellula sp. | reverse complement strand
ATCAAGCCGTTTCGTAGCCGAGATTAGGTGCTAGCCAGCGTTCAATCTCGCGGATCGACATCCCTTTGCGTCTTGCGTAGTCTTGCACTTGGTCTTGTGTCAACCGGTCGACTGCAAAGTATCTGGCATCTGGATGTCCAAAGTAGAATCCGCTGACACTTGCCGCAGGCCACATCGCGAAAGAGTCGGTCAAACTCACGCCCACCTTCTCAGGAGCTTGGAGCAATTCGAACAGGATTCGCTTTTCTGTATGATCGGGGCACGCCGGATAACCGGGGGCCGGGCGGATACCACGGTATTCTTCATCGATTAGTTGATCGTTGGACAAATTCTCTTCGAGTCCAAATCCCCACTCCACGCGAGCTTGTTGATGCAATAGTTCTGCGAACGCTTCCGCTAGTCTATCCGCGATCGCCTTGACCATGATAGAGTTGTAATCATCGAGTTGGCTCTCGTAGGTTTTCGCTAACTCATCGGCACCGTGGCCGGCGGTCACGACAAACGCTCCTAGATAATCCTCACGGCCGCTGTTGATCGGTGCAATGTAATCGGCGAGCGAGCGAAAATCCTTTTGGCCTTTTCGTTCCCATTGTTGTCTTAAGAAATGGAATCTGGTCAGTTCATGGGTGCGTGATTCGTCGGAGAATAGTACCACATCATCGCCGTCCGACGCGGCAGGCCAGAATCCGTAAACGGCATGAGCCTGCAACGATTTTTGGGCAATCATGTCAAAGAGCAATTTGTTGGCATCATCGAAAAGCTTCTTCGCCTCCACTCCAACGAATTCATCTTGAAATATCTTTGGATACTTACCTTTGAGCTCCCAGGCCATAAAAAAGGGAGACCAGTCGATGTATTTTGCAATCGCCTCGATCGAATAATTTTTGAGAACCTTTAGGCCTGTGAATCTGGGCTTATCAATTCGCACCGTTGTCCAATCGGACTCAAACTTTTTCGATTTTGCTTCAGCGTAAGGCACTAGCTTTACGTTGCGAGCCTCGTAGCTGGCACGCAGTTCCTCCTGGAGCCTCAGGTTTTCTGTCACATATTTACCTCGGCTCTCTTGGTTGCAAAGAGACTCCACGACGCCCACACTTCTGGACGCATCCAAGACGTGCACGACAGGGTTATCGTAGTACGGTGCAATTTTGACGGCCGTGTGTTTCGCTGATGTGGTCGCGCCGCCGATCAAGAGTGGGATCTTCATCCCGCCTCGTTTCATTTCTTTCGCAACGTGCGTCATCTCATCGAGGCTAGGTGTTATGAGGCCGGACAGACCTATGACATCGACACCGTGCTTGATGGCCTCTTCCAAGATCCTCTCACAGGAGCACATCACCCCCAAATCGATCACTTGATAGTTATTGCAACCGAGAACGACCCCGACGATATTTTTACCAATGTCGTGCACGTCCCCTTTGACCGTTGCCATGAGGACTTTGCCACGAAACGCTTGACCTTCGAGTCCGGCGTCAGCCTTTTCCTTTTCCATGAAGGGTTGCAAATAGCCGACCGATTTCTTCATGACCCGAGCGCTCTTGACGACTTGTGGCAAGAACATTTTGCCAGCTCCGAACAGATCGCCTACGATGCTCATCGCGGCCATCAGTGGCCCCTCGATGATTTGCAGGCATCGACTATATTTCTGGCGTGCTTCTTCGGTGTCGGCCTCAATGAACTTGTCGATGCCCTGTATAAGGGCATATTTGAGCCTTTCTTCGACTGGCTTTTCTCTCCACTCCAAATTCTCGGTACTGGCTCTCTTTTGCCCATCCCCCTTCACGGTTTCTGCATAGGCGAGCAATCTTTCGGTCGAGTCTGCGCGACGATTGAGCAAAACGTCTTCGACTCGTTCCAAAAGTTCCTTGGGGATCTCTTCGTAAACCGCTAGTTGACCAGCGTTGACGATCCCCATGTCCATCCCCGCTTGAATAGCGTGATACAGAAACGCTGAGTGCATCGCTTCTCGAACAACATCATTCCCACGGAACGAGAACGAGATATTGCTAACGCCACCGGAGATCCTCGCGCCGGGGCATTCGCGTTTGATGATGCGGCACGCTTCGATAAAGTTAACAGCGTAGTTGTCGTGCTCATCGATTCCGGTCGCTACCGTCAAGATGTTCGGGTCGAAGATGATGTCTTGCGGTGGGAAATCGGCTTCCATAGTGAGCAAGTCATAAGCGCGTTTGCAGATTCGAGCTTTCTCGGATGTCTCTGTCGCTTGCCCTTTTTCGTCAAACGCCATAACGACTGCCGCCGCGCCATATTGTCGAATCAATCGTGCCCGTCGGAGAAATTCTTCCTCTCCGTCTTTGAGACTGATGCTATTGACGATGGCTTTGCCCTGAACGTTTTGCAAACCGGCTTCTAAGACTTCCCATTTGGAAGAGTCAATCATCACAGGAACGCTGGCAGCTACCGAATCGCCCGCGATCAACCTCAAATAACGGGTCATGGCCTCGGCGCCATCGAGCAAAGCGTCATCCATGTTGATGTCGATGATCACGGCTCCGTTCTCGACCTGCTGTCGAGCTACCTCGACCGCTTCGTCAAATTGGTTGTTTCGAATCAGCTTAGCAAAGGCTCGCGATCCCGTTACGTTGGTTCTCTCGCCGATCATGGTGAATGGCGTTTCAGGTCTAAGATTCGCAGGCAGTTGACCACTTAATCGTGTCCAAACGACCGGTTCTGACTCTTTGCGAGCGGGGATTCCCTTGATTCGTTCCGATATGGCATGGATGTATTCGGGAGTCGTGCCGCAGCATCCGCCAACAATGTTTAACCAACCTTCTCTCGCGAAATCTTCGACGTAATCCGCCATCTTAGACGGCGGCAGATCGAATTGCCCCATTTCGTTCGGAAGACCTGCATTGGGATGGCAGGAGATTGGTACAGCACTAACCTTTGCGAGTTCCTCAAGGTGCGGACGCATGATATCGGGACCGAGTGCGCAGTTCATGCCAATCGACAGCAATGGAAAGTGACTGATCGCCGCCCAGAAGGCTTCAACGCTTTGGCCACTCACGAACGTACGACCACCTTTATCAAACGTACCGCTGACCATCACAGGGACTTCCTTACCTGTTTCACGGAAGTACTGACTGATGGCGAACAAACAAGCCTTTAAGTTAAGGGTATCGATCGCAGTTTCAGGAAGAAGTATATCGACGCCGCCCTCTACTAAAGCGGCCACCTGGGCTTTATAGCTGTCAACCATTTCATGATAGGTTGTTGGTCGCCACGATGGATCATCGACCTTTGTACTGATGGCCATTTGCATCGTGGTTGGGCCGATGCTGCCAGCCACATACAGAGCCCGACCCGTTTGCTGAGAAACCTTTTCAGCCGCTTTTTTCGCGCAGTCTACTGCTGCAAAATTGATTTCGCGAACCAGTTCGAGTGGTAAATCGAATTCAACCATGCCAATAGGGCTGGCGCCGAACGAATTGGTTTCTACAATATCGGCGCCAGCTTCAAAATATTGACGGTGAATATCTGTGATCGAATCGGGATGGGTAATACACAGAATGTCCGCGAAGTTCTTGAGGTCCTTATGGTGGCCAGCAAATCGCTTGCCTCGAACCGTTGCCTCATCCAGCTTTAGTCTTTGAATCATGGTGCCCATAGCACCATCCAAGATGTGGATTCGTTCTCTGATTAGACCAGGCAGCGTGTCATTCAGTTTTTGAGCTCGTAACATGGAAGCGATTAACTTTTCCGTTTTTTGTGCCAACAATGGGTCCGCTCTTCCCGACAAACGTCACTCGACATTAACCGCTAGAGGGGTCATGAATGCTCTGATGCTTAGGGGAAACCTGCCATGGGAGGGCTCCCTCTGGACAGCTAATTCGGCCAGAATGTTCACCTAAGCGAACAACTATTCTAATCATAAAGTCCTATCTGAACAGTGATTAGAGTGGTTATGCACGTGCCTCAACAGCTTTAGAACAACACGTTTGGTCCGGTGGTATCGATCGTGACTAACATTCGTTCGTGGACCACCCAAGCTCCAAGAATCCAACCTCTACAATCGGAAAAGAGCGGAAATGCGGTCGAATTCTCAATCGCTCGTACGATCAAATCTCCCTGCAAACAATCGTGACCGGCCGCTAAGCAATTGTGCTCAGCCGTTTTATACCACTGTCTTGTTAGCCTGCTGCCTTACCATTTCAAACAAAATAATGGCGGTGCTTACCGACGCATTTAATGAATCGATCATGCCCTGCATGGGAATTCGCACTGCATGATAATCGCTTTCTAACCAACGGTTTCCTAAGCCACTGGCTTCGTTGCCGACAACCAAAGCCGCGCGATCGGAGAACGTTGTTGACGTATAGTCGTTTGCGCCCTCCACTCGGGCGGTGTACACGGTAACGTTCTGGGAAACAAGCCAATCGGCGACTCTCTCCTGTGTGCCCGATCCAATCGGCAAAGTGAAGAGAGCTCCCAAGCTTGAACGGATGGCATTGGGATTGAACACGTCGCATATCGAGTCGCTCAACAAGACGGCATCCACTCCCGCAGCATCGGCTGTCCGTAGTATGGCACCGAGGTTCCCAGGCTTCTCAATCCGATCAATCACCAAGAAAAGATTGGAACTATGGCCTCGCCTTGCATTGGATGCGTGAACTCGAATCGCTAAAGATTCGAGATCAATGGGCAAGGTCTCCGCGACAGCAATACACTCATGACTCTGCTCGCCATAGGAGACCTTGTCCATCAGCGAACGGCCAATTAAGTAGGTGGCATGGGCGAGATCTGCAAACCGTGATGCGATCTCATGCGATTGCGAGTCGTCATCATCGAGAAATAGCTCTCGGATTGCTACACCGGATTGCGAGGCCAGTTCGATCGACTTAAAGCCATCAATCAAGAACAATCCTTGCGAGCGCCGATGCTTCGAATCTCGCAACTTAACCGCATTGAGGAGTTTCGGGTTCTTAGGACTCGTGATCCTCAGCGGAGAGGCCATGCATCAATCCACTCAGTCTTGACCGGTTTGGCCTGGAAGTCCCGAATCAAACGCTCGTGCATATCGTTGAGGTGAGCTGCACCATAGAAAACGGAGACGTTCTTCTTTCCTGCTTTTAGCTCGCGATCGAGAACCTCAAAGGCCTTTCGATTTCGTTCGGTTAACAGTGTGCTCTTTCCGCTTTTGTCAGCGAGGCCAGCCATTTGGCCCTCCATGTCCTCAAACTGGCTTGCCATGACCCGTCGCAGTTTGATGGGATCTTTGGTGAGCATCGCCGCCAGCATGTCCGCTTGTTGCTGCTGACCCTTCTTGCCCGCTTGTTGAACCGTACCAGCCCCCATCATTCGAGCAAACATAGCCAAGAAACCATCGTTTCTCTTTTTCATGTCCTCGCCGAATTCAGCTGGACTCATATCCGCGTGAACAAAGTTTTTCGGATTGTAGTCGACCTCATCAAGCTGGAATGCCAACTCGAGTGCGGTCTTCATACCGGTTTGCAAACCACTGATTGGATTTAACCCCGACTCATCCCTCATAGACGGATTGTTGACTTCAGGATCGGCTACTAACTCATACAGCACGGCATCATAAGTACGAAACCGATTGTTGAGCTCACTGTAATACTGCTTGGTGCCGACATGGACCGCGCCGATTAGATCTATCGTCGCCCCCTTGTGAGGCCCTTCTTGAACTTCATATCGTGCGATGGCGACTTGCAGTGCTCGCGGCTCGTCTCCCTCTCGATCGATTCGCAGGAACTTAGCGTCGTCCCCTGTCTTTTTCTTGGCAGCAGCGGCCTTTTTGGCATCGCCCTTAGCGGAATCCGAACGCGGCTTGTCCTGTGCAAATCCTGAGGAACCCTGATCGAAACCAGGGATAGAGAGTGTTGAAAACGCTAGGGCAATAAGTGCGGAAGCCCAAAATTGTCGAATTACTTTCATGAGCTAACGAAACTCCAGTGGTTGATGACCGATCTTCAATATCTCCAATTGTAGCTAACCGCCCAGGCCTTCCTAGAGCATCATGGAGGCTAATTTCGCATGGAATTCGGATAACGGTCGGTGATCTTGGACTGTAAATCGAGATTCATGACAACTTTGGTCGGGCTTTCATCGGCTGAACGGATGGGCTAGGCCCATCGCTACAAAATCGACTTTCTTGACAATAGGACGATCGGAACCTACCGTTCACGCCAGCACTGTTTTCGCAGAGCACACATTTTTCGCAGTTTAATAGGGATCGTATGCCAGGACTTTTCGACACATTCTCGCTCAAGGACGTCACCTTACGGAACCGAATTGCGGTTTCGCCGATGTGCCAATACATGTCCAACGAGGGAGTTGCTAACGATTGGCACAGAGTGCACTACACGTCGCTCGCACGTGGAGGGGCGGGGCTGGTGGTCCTAGAAGCGACGGCGGTGTCTCCTGAAGGGCGAATCTCCTGGGGGGATGCAGGACTGTGGAATGATGAACAAGCGGCCGCACTGAAGCCCATCGTGCAAGCGATCAAGAGCTGGGGCGCCGTTCCTGGAATACAACTCGCGCACGCAGGTCGCAAAGGTTCCGCCAATCGACCGTGGGAGGGTGATGACCACATACCGGCGGGGGAATCGAATGCATGGGAGACGATCGCCCCATCACCCGTTCCATTCGGTGCCAATCTAAAGAAAGTGCCCCATGAAATGAGCTTGGGCGACATCGATCGGGTTCAATCCGATACGGTTCGAGCTGCCTCGCGAGCTAGAGAGCTTGGATTCGAGTGGTTGCAGCTTCATTTTGCGCACGGTTACCTCGCACAAAATTTTTGGTCACCCTTGTCTAACCAACGAACAGATCAATACGGTGGTTCGGCTGACAATCGAGGACGATATCTGCTCGAAACCTTGATGGCTGTTCGAAAAGTCTGGCCCGAGAACAAACCGCTAACGGCTCGCTTTAGCGTCGTGGAGTTTCATGGCGACGATGAATGCATGTTGACGGAGTCCATCGATCTACTCAAAAAGATGAAAGCAGAGGGGCTGGATTCGGTTGATGTATCGATCGGCTTTAACACTCCCGATGCCAAGATTCCATGGGGACCTAATTTGTTGGGTGATATAGCTGCGAGGGTCTTGAGAGAGACCGGATTGCCCGGCACGACCAGTTGGTACATCGATGGACCGGAGGGGGCTGATCGACTGATACGGGAAGGCAAAATCGATTTCGCATCGATCGGTCGACCATTCTTAGAAAACCCTCATTGGGCTTACCATGCTGCCAAAGTTTTAAAGATTGACAATGCTGCCTGGCAAACTCTTCCAGCGCCGTATGCTCATTGGCTCGCTCGTTATCGCTAGTCTCTCGGCTTGGCCTGATCAACCAACCGCTAGGAACAACGTTTGTTGCCTGCGGCCAATTGAGCAATAAGGGGCTATCATGCTCTACAATATCCCAAGCAAGTCCGGGTTTGTCGCAAACGTTTGGTTTAAGAACGATGGGTGAAAACTGGCATGGCTGACGGCTTACTCCCTCGACTCATTCTGGCGCTGGTCCTACGGTAAGGCAAATGTTGATTCACCACACACTCTCATGCGTTCCTCAACCTGAGCACATTATGAGCATCGAAGATATGCCGCATCAATCGCGATTCATGTTTGGACTGTGGTCGAGCTTTATTCATGGCTGTCACACACGTCGTTGCGGTCGCTTACCATTTTGTGCCCTGGTCTCTTTGGCAATGGTTATTGGCTGGTTGAAAGACGGGTTTTGTCAGACGGAGCAAGCGATCCCTCCGATTACCATTGGTGAATTTCAGCCGACTCCACAACTCAAAGTTCTCAAGACCGATATTCAAAAAGCCAGATTTCCCGTTGTGGATGTCCATTCCCATTTTTGGATTCGGTTCAAACACGACGCGGATTCTTTGGAGCAGTTTATTGCCGTAATGGATCGCAACAACATCGCGATAAGTGTTAGTCTCGATGGAACGCTGGGGCAAAAACTCGATGACCATGTCGACTATCTTTGGCGATCGCACAAGCATCGATTCTTGATCTTTACCAACATCGATTGGAAAGGATCGGGCAAGCAAGACGATCCTTCGACATGGGCTTGCAATCAACCGGGCTTCGCGAAGAAAATCTCGTTCGAGTTAGCGGAAGCCAAGCAGCGAGGCGTTTCAGGCCTCAAGGTCTTTAAATCGTTCGGGCTTGAAAATCGTAACTCCGATGGAACCTTTACAACAATTGATGACGACCGTTTCGATCCGATATGGGAGGCATGTGGACTGTTAGGTTTGCCGGTGATCATGCATACGGCAGATCCGAGTGCCTTCTTTGAACCGATTGACGCCAGCAATGAACGTTACGAAGAATTGTCTAGACGACCGGAGTGGCATTTCCCCGAAGGCAAATTCCCTCGGCGTGAAGAGCTGCACGCTGCGAGAGATAGGCTCTTTGCAAAACATGCAAAAACAACTTTTATCGCGGCCCATTTTGGAAACGACGCTGAGGACCTTGAAGAAACGTCGCGGATGTTGTTACAGCACCCCAATGTCGTGATCGAATTTGCATCGAGAATCAGTGAACTCGGGCGTCAACCTTACACCTCGCGAGATTTCTTCTTGAAGAACAGCGATCGCATTATGTTTGGTACCGATGGTCCGTGGCCAGAACCTCGGTACCGCGCCTATTGGCGATTTCTCGAAACGCGAGACGAGTATTTTGCCTATTCGGAAAAATCGGTTCCACCTCAGGGATTGTGGCGGATTTATGGAATCGAACTGCCCGACGAGATTTTGGAAAAGATCTATTACAAAAATGCAGCCCGCGTCATCCCCGGAGTAAAAGAGAGACTGCAAAAATGGGGGCTGGAAAACAGCGACTAAGCCATCACATGGTCTCTATGGACTAGAAATACTGAGTGATTATGTCCGGGATAATCTGGGGATCAGAGGTTAAGGACTGGTGGAAACCACTTAGTCGGAACCTTCAAAACGTATGGCTTAAATCAAATCTCGACAAACAACCGGCTATCCGATACCATTTGAAACACACTTTCGTAGAGCCAACAATTCTTATGAGCGAACTGCACCATGAATGCGGTGTTGCGGCCATCTACCACTTACCTAACGGCGAGGAAAGTCGGCTTTGCCCTGACGGAGGTAGGAACGCCATCTCCTACCTGTTGCCCCGCATGCTTCAGGATATCCAAAATCGCGGTCAACTGGCTGCAGGGATGACAACCTACAACCCTGACCGACCGTTAATCCTGGACACTATGAAGGATATCGGAACCGTGTCGGAAGTCTTCCGGTTGTCTCATCGCGGCAAAAGTGAAGCGATCATGGAGGCGTATGCCGGTCGCGCTGCGATCGGTCACGTTCGATATGCGACATGCGGCCAAGATGACAAGAGTTACGCTCAACCCTTTGAACGGCAGCATATCCACAAAAACAAGTGGTTCAGTTTCTGCTTTAACGGTCAACTCGCGAACTACACCGAATTGCGTGATCGTCTCCTCAAAGAAGGTGAACATCACTTGGCCCGTGACACCGACACCGAAATCATTCTGCATGAGATCGGACGAGAACTGACCATCTCCCCAAACCGATCGCTCATTGACGTATTTGCTTCGGCTTCAAAGAATTTTGATGGCGCGTACTCGATCGCATTGCTTAACGCCAAAGGGGAGCTGTTGGTCGCGCGCGATCCTCTCGGGATCAAACCGCTCTGTTACGCAGTTGACGGTTCGTTGTTTGCCGCTGCCAGCGAGAGTGTGGCTCTGTTAAACCTCGGCTTTGATCGGGACTCGATTAAATCCGTTCCACCGGGACACGCAATCCTGGTTAGCCCAGAGGGGATCGTCATCGAGAAATACTACGACGTCAAACCACCCGCCCATTGCTTCTTCGAATGGATCTATTTTGCTAACGTCGCGAGCACTCTAGACGACCGCAGTGTCTATTTGTCACGAACCCGACTCGGCGAAGAGTTGGCTAGATTGGAGCTGGCTCGAAACCAATTCCCTCTCGACAATGATACGATCGTTGTACCAGTTCCCGATACCAGTAAAGCTGCTGCCGACGCGATGGCTTACCGAATGCGTATCCCGTGTCGCGAAGGGCTGATTCGAAATCGCTACAGTGGTAGAACCTTTATCGAAGGTGGTCGAGCTCGCAAAGCCAAGGCGTCGAGCAAGTATACGCCACTACGCGAGGTTCTCCATGGCAAGCGTGTGATTCTAGTCGAGGATTCTATCGTTCGTTCTACGACGATGAAGGTGCTTTTGAATCGTATTCGTGAATTAGGCGGCGCCAAAGAAATCCACGTCCGAGTTGCTTGCCCGCCGATCGTTGCCCCTTGTTTCTATGGCATCGATATGTCAACCATCGATGAGCTCTTTGCACCAAAGTTCCTGGAAAATGGAATCCTGACTGAGGCTAGCCAAGACAAAATGGCGGAACAACTCGGTTGCGATTCGTTGCGATATCTGCCTATTGAATCCATCGCACGTGCAATCGACTTGCCATCCAACCATCTGTGCCAAGCCTGCATCACAGGTCAGTACCCGACCCCCGTTGGTCAGCAACTGTACCAAATAGCGCAAGCGAATCACAGAGACGGCAAAGGCAACTCTCGAACGTATGAACTTCATACTGTGGTGTAATTCGTTCACGATGGACCCATTTGCAGTGGCCCAGTTCGAGAGGCTTTAGTTAGATGTCGGCGTCTTGGTTACCACCCGTTCCCACGTCGGCTTTGCGCGGCGTCGTTGCGATCGGAAATTTCGATGGAGTCCATCGCGGACACGCGTGCCTGCTATCAAAATTGAAACAGCTGGCTAAACAACTCGATGCACCGGCTGTAGCGGTAACCTTTGATCCCTCTCCCGCTAAGCTTCTTGCTCCCGCCAGTGCACCGACGGCATTGACAACGATTCCACGAAGGGTGGAACTGTTAAAGGCGGCGGGTGCTGATCATGTCGTTGTACTGAAAACGTGCCCTGAATTGTTGCGGCTAGAGGCTCAGGCATTTTTCGAACAATTGCTCGTCAGTGGATTGCGAGCTCGCGGCTTAATCGAAGGGCCAAATTTTCGGTTTGGAGAAAGCCGACGTGGTGATGTCGAATTGCTCAAGCAGCTTTGTTCTGCAAGTGGCATCAAGTTTGAGGTTGTTGAGCCGGAGTTGATCGATGACGAATGGATTTCTAGTACCCGCATTCGCCAAACCATCGATTCCGGTGACCTAGCTTTTGCAAATCGTTTGCTTACCAATCCTTACCGAATTTCAGGTATTGTTTCTTCCGGGGCACAAAGAGGTCGTACCATCGGCTTCCCGACGGCTAATCTCGAAAAGATTCCCGTCCAAGTGCCAGCGGTGGGTGTCTATGCTGCCCGAGTTGTCGGTCTGGAGAAGGCTAATAAAGATGATTCGTCGACGGAATCGCAGAATGTTCGCGATCATATCATCGGAAGACCTGTCGCATTGCACATCGGTCCCAATCCAACTTTCGGCGAAGATGCAAGAAAGGTCGAGGCGCATGTGCTCGATTTCTCGGGCGATCTGTATGATCACATCTTAGAACTGGAACTCCTCCAACACATTCGCACCGTAACAAAGTTTGAGTCGCTTGATGCACTGATTAAGCAATTGAACCAGGATGTCGCCCAAGTTGATTTAATCGTTAAACAAGGCAGTAAGACGTGAGCGATTCCCAGTTAACGAATTCCGCAGCATCCGCCGTAGATGACTACCGTACCAAGATCGCTGAGATTGATTCGGAGATTGCTGCATCGCGGGGAAAGTCAAAACAACTTATCAGATGGCGTGCTGCGACGGCCTTGCCCGGTATCTTATTGATTGGCTTCGGTATCTTTGATTCGTCCGTTGGGAGTTGGGCATGGCAATTGGGATTGGTTCTGATTGTTGCTTTCCTTGGATTCGCTACATGGTACGAATTTCTCCAGTGGATTATCGCCAAAGGAACGTCACAGAAGTACGGTTTTGAACGCCTCATCGCGCGATGTGAACGAAACTGGAACGGTCTTGCTGAACTGCCGATTGAATCCGAGTGCGCACCGTTTGTGAGCGATTGGACCAAGGATCTAGATTTATTCGGAAATCGCAGTCTGTACAGATGGTTCTCGCTGGCCATGTCGCAGACCGGTGCACGAACGATATCCCGTTGGATGACCACGTGGATTAGCGCGGGCGAAATTTTGGATCGACAAGAGGCGGTTCGAGAATTGGCGACTCTCAGGACTTGGAGATTGAGATTTTATGAGATTGCGTGTGCTTCTCGAAATCAATCGACATCCCCAGAAGCTATTCTGGCCTGGGTAAAGACCCCGAATCACTATTCCGGTCGAGAGTGGCAGTACTACTTGACCTGGATAGGACCGATTCTCATTCCCATGGGATTGTTGATCCTATTGGGCTCAATCATGTCTGAATCTCAAATAGGACAGATGGTTAGTTTGGGACTGATGCTAGGGGGAGCGGGATTGAATTTGTTGCTTTCTATGATTGCACTCGGACCCATCCACGATCTATTTCATCGTTTAGGTTCCGCGAATCGTGAGCTACAAACGTTGATCGATTGGTTGATTACCGTAAAAGAGTTGCAGATTAGGTCGCGAAAGTTGACACAAATCCAGGAGCAACTCTTTGGAGACGGTAAAGATTCGATTCGTTCTATTACCGACTTACAAAGATTGATGAAGCTGGCCGGTATGCAACGCAGCCCCCTGTTCTTTATTCCTTATGTAGTTCTGCAAGTGATCGTTTTGTGGGATGTGCGATTACTAAAAAGACTTGAGCGATGGAAATCCAGTAACGGGGACCGTGTTGAAGGTTGGATCGAATCGCTCGGCGAGTTGGAAGCGATCGTAAGCGCGGCAACATTGGCAGATGAGTATCCGCAGTGGACTTACCCCAAGATCGCTGATCGAGGTGCTCTGCTGGATGCAAATCAACTTGCTCATCCTCTTTTAAAGGACTCGCAGCGGGTACCGAATGATCTGCGTATTACCGATGACAAGCGACTGCTGTTGGTAACAGGTAGTAACATGGCGGGCAAGTCAACGATGCTGCGTTCGATCGGCGTCAATTCCGTTCTTGCACGATTAGGCGCTCCGGTCTGTGCGCAGCAATGGACAAGCGAATCGTTTGATATCGCGACCAGCATTCGAGTGCATGATTCATTACAAGATGGCGTTTCGTTTTTTATGGCAGAGCTAAAACGACTGCGGTTGGTCGTCGACCAAGCGCAACGGGAAGCGAAACCTGACGGTAAGCGTATGCTGATTCTCCTGGATGAGATATTGCAAGGAACGAATTCTCGCGAGCGTCAAATCGCGGTCGATTCCGTGTTGCAGAAGCTGGTTTCTATGGAGGCGATCGTCATGTCGAGCACTCATGATCTAGAGTTGGCCTCAAACGATCAAATGAAGCGCAGTGCCCAGATTGTGCACTTTCGCGAGTACTTTGAGACGGTTGAGAGTAAGCAGGTCATGCGTTTTGATTACGTTATGCGTCCAGGCGTTACGCCAACCACGAATGCGTTAAAACTTCTTGAAATGGTCGGACTTTAAGCCATCTCGATTCCAAATAGGTTCTTCATTGGGGAGTGATCGTGATTTTCCAACTCTTAGCAATGGTTGTTTTACCGTGTGTGATGCTAGACGATTCCCTATTGGCGCTGGGTGATTCTTACACCATTGGAGAAGGGGTTGATGTTGACGACCGCTGGCCAATGCAGCTAGCAAAGCGACTTAATGAAAAAGGGAAGCGGGTTTCGACCCCGAAAATCATCGCGAAGACCGGATGGACAACCGATGAATTGCAAGCCGGTATTGCGCAACAAGAGCTTGCTGAGAAGTATGAGTGGGTCACGCTCCTAATCGGCGTTAACAACCAATACCGTGAACGCGACCTTGAAGAGTATCGGACTCAGTTTCGTCAGTTGTTAGAACTGGCGATCCAAAAGGCAGGTGGAAATCCTCAACGGGTGATTGTCTTGAGTATTCCTGATTGGGGTGTCACACCATTCGCCGTCAAACGCAATCGCGATCCAGCACTTATTGCAAAACAGATTGATGAGTTCAATCAAGTGAACCGTGATGAAACGAAAAAACAGAATGCGAATTACGTCGACATCACCAAGTTAACTCGCGATGCTGCGTCGAATCCGACCAAGTATCTGGTGGCTGACGAATTGCACCCCTCGGCAGAGATGTATCAGCAGTGGGCTGAGTTGGCATCGCGGGTTATCTTAGAGCAGCGGGATTGAGACTTAGGTTACCCCGCGAGCTTGTTTAGGATGGGATCGAAAAGTGCCTTGGGTGACTGATGCTTCCATTGCGAAAGCCGCTTGTTCTACCTCGCTGGCCAACGTGTACAATGGCGTAATGCCAAAGCGAATGATGTCGGGACCTCGAAAGTCCGGGACAACTCGATACGTGTGAATTAAGTCTTGCGTGATCTGCCAAGCATCTTTGTGACTAAGGGAGACGTGAGAACCAGCTGAATCTTGATGGCGTGGCGTTTCCAGACGAAAACCTAACGATTGCAATCGCTCGTCATACAGTTGGAAAAATTGTTGCATCAGTCCCCAGCCGCGTTGCCGCAACATCATCATTCCTGCTTCGCACGTTAAATCCACTCCAGGTTCGATCGCCGCCAAAGATAGAATCGGTGGCGTTCCAATTGCGAATCGTTCAATGCCCGACGCAGGTTCGTAAATCGCTCCGAACTGAAACGGATTAGCTGCCCCAAACCAGCCTGGGATTGGGTTGCTTAGTTCACGAATCAAGTCTCCGCGTATCATGATAAACGCCGGTGCGCCCGGACCGCCATTGAGATACTTGTAAGTGCAACCGACTGCCGCATCGACTTGTGCGTTTCCCAAATCGAGTGGTATCGCTCCCACACTATGACTTAGATCCCACAAAATGGGTGCCTCTTTGCCATGCGCCAACTCAGTCACGCCAGGTAGATCAAATGCGTAGCCTGTTTTGTAATTGACGTGGGACAGGCAGACCAAAGCGGTATCGTCGTTGATAGCGTCGGCTAATGCCCGATTAACTTGTGAGTGATCGCTCTGATCTAAGACGAGTGGCTCAAGCCGTAGATCACTTCCCAATTGTTGACGCAATCCGTCTAGAATATACAGATCGGTTGGAAAGTTTGCGGCATCGGTTACGATCGTTTTGCGGTTTCCTCGCCGCTGCAACAATGCCCAAGCGGCTTTGTACAAATTGATCGAGGTTGAATCGCAGACCATTACCTCGCCCGGAGACGCGCCGATCAAGCTCGCAATTTTGTCTCCGATTCGTTTTGCGATTGGTAACCAGCTACGGTTCCAACTGCCGATCAAGTCTTCGCCCCACTCCTGCGATACAACTTGTTGGATTCGATCCTTGGTCGCTTGGGGCAATCTGCCTAAAGAATTTCCATCCAGATAAGCGATTCGAGGGTCATTGACTACGAATCGATGTCGAAAGGGAGCTTCGTTGGTTTCGTGTTGTGAAGTCAAAAGAGCATCCTGATGGGAACGATATCGAGCATCGCGTTATCGTGCAATTTCGCGCGATGATATTCCATGCGTGAATGATGATCTATAGTTCCTCGTCTAGTGCTGCATCAGTCCTTCTGCTCATCTGCGATTTTTTGGAAATATTGAAAGACACTCTTTCGGTATTGGCTCGGTATCGCGTTGGAGGAATCCGACGTCACACCTTGGCGACCGATTCCGTTTCCTTTCTCCGATTGTGACTCAACAGGAGAGGTAACATAATCGCTGGGTGCGGTTGGGCCGCCGTTCTCGCCACGGCCACCTGAGCTAGGGCGGCTCATAGGGAGCGAACCATACATTCCTCGATTGCTTGTACCAGCATTTCTTTCTGAACCACCGAATCCACCAGTGCCGCTGGCCCCCATACCGAATCCACTGCCCATGCCTGATTGACCAGGTTTCATTCCCATCATCTGCATGAGTTGGTTCATGGCGTCTTTGACAGATTGCGTGTTTTGCATGCCGGGGGCGAATTTTTGTTGGCAGTTTTTGCAGGCTTTGTCACCCATGTTTTGACTGTCTTGCAGGAATGATTTTAGAATTTCTGCGGCTTTGGCTGCGGCCTCGGCTGCTGATTGAGGACGATTTTCAAGTAGCTCGTTTTGGGAATTCTGCATCTCCGAGAGTGCTTCGCTCGACTTGACCGCTTGAGCGAATTCTAGTGCCGTGGATCGCAAACTTTCCAAATCAGGATCGGGCGGAAGCTTCTCTGCTTCTTCTTCGATTCGATTCATGAGATCGCTCAGTTGCTCTCGCAGTGCTTGTTGCTGGGATTCAAGGTTCTTGAGACGTCTCTGTGCAGCTTGATCGTTAGGATCTGAGGATTCGCGAAGGGACTCCATGCGGACAGCTAAATCACTTTGCTGTTGAACTAACTCTTCGAACGCTCTTTGGGCCATCATCAAAGGCAGCGTTTGTTTCATTCGCTCCAGGGGCTCATTGACATTTTCTTTGACCTCCTTTTTAGCGGCGTTCATTTCGGAGGCGATGCGTTCCAGGTCTTCTTTTTGTCCGTCAGCCAACTCACCGTTTTGTTTAGCTGCTTCACTAGCGAGGAAATCTAGATCGTTGGCGTTTTGAGCGAGTTGTTTTGCAACCTCTTTCATCGCATCGCTAAGATTCTTATCCAGCTCCATATCGAGTGGCTGGTCTGCGATTTTGCTGATTTGCTCGGCAGCTCGGGCCGCGGCGTCGGCAGCAGCTTGGAGTTTCTCGGCCGCTTGTTTTTGCAAATCTGGATCGGATGGATTTTTTTCCAGCGCCTCTTGAGCCTCTTGTGCTTCGCGTGCGGCATTAGCTGCGCTTTCGAGGTGCCGTTGGATTTGACGGTAACGATTTAGTATCTCATCCATACCTTGTTGCTGAACAATTCGATTTTGAAATTCTTCACGAGAGATGATTTTGATCGTCGTGATCGGTGTCTCGTAACTTTGGGGCGCATCGGGTTTGTTATCTTCGACACGAGCAAACAGTTTGATCACGTCCCCAGGTTGAAGCGAATACTGGCTAAGGGGCAGTGAAGTCTCGCTCTGACTTCTTGAACCCCCCGTCAGGGAGAGGGGCTCCGCGATAGGTCGCGAATCATTCAAAGAACGATACAGTTCGAGCGACGACAATCCAAAATCATCTTCAGATAGAATCATGACAGGCAAGGCGGCGTCGGGAGTCGCAAGGGAATCAGGACGGGGCTGCACGATGCGAGCTGTTGGCGGTTGATCCAGTATCACCTCGATGGGGCCCGAGATAACATCGTGAGATAATGTTCCGTCGATATCCTCGAGTCGAAGTTCGAAAACACCGGAGGCATCGAGAGAGATCGATGTTTCCACCGATGTTGATTCCTCGGAATTCGATACGGGCGCAAGGGACAACTCACGTTTTGCGCCCGACTTGTCGGTGAGAACCACAATCCCTCGTTTAAGGGGACGATTGCTGGTCGCTTGGATTTGCACTTCGCTATGAACGAGCGTTTTAATGCCATCTTGATCTAATGGCGACTGCTTTTGTGCAACGCCAGTATAAGCAGGAAAGCGAACTGTTTTAGTGGCCGTGCGAATCTCTGGAGTCGTTTTAATGGTCAGCTGGCCAAACTTGCTTTTGGTTGACTTTGCTTTCGCATAGTAGGACATAGGCTCTCGCAAGCGGCTGAGCGACACCGAGAATCGACCATCCCCCTCAGAGAGCATTGGGATCGATTCTTCCGTTTTGTCTGGACGGACAACAACGAGTTGCATCGATTCAATGGCTTCACCTTGTGCCGTAGCGGCAAGAGTGCAGTCTTCTCCAAAAACGACCTCGACAGATTCAGGGTCCAATTGAATGGTTAATAGAGAGTAGCGAGGGATGTCGACCAAGGGGAACAGGAAGCGATTGCTTTGCGTCCAGGCCAATCGCGGCGAAGCAAGAGAGAAAAGAATCGCACCGAAAGCCATTGCACATAGGACCAAGGCAAATCGAGCGATAAGTTTTGGAGAGATAACCTTAGCAGCGTTCGCGTTGTGAATGGTGGAGACCGATTGTTCGACTGCTAACGCTGCAAGGTCGGAGGTGAGCTTAGAGCCCGAGAAACTTTTTGTGGAAAGGTTTAGAGATCCTTCGACAAGTCCATGCGTGCCGCAATGGTCATCAACACTCCGAGTGAGATCTGAAAATCGGCTGCGACTATTGAAGCGAACATACAGGAGGATTAAGGTAACAAGCGACAGAAGGGGGGTTGCCCTAGACAGCCAAAGTCGCAGAGTCCCACTCAGATCCAGGATTAAATCCAACCACATAACAGCGATGGCCCAGCCAATCGCGACAATGAGGCTACAGACCAAGGCCGACCCGAAAGAGAGCAAGTGTGAACGCAGACGGAGGGGACGCAACGCATCGAGAAGTCGAGATTCCAGGTTCAGATGGGAGCCATCGGATGGACGATTGACTTGAGGGGCAGACAAAGTTTCGGACGACATATTAGATTTGACTCCGCTCGCATTGGCATAAAATGCAAAAGACTTGCGATTTATGATAGCACAGTCCCGACCAAATTGGTGTCATGGCAATCAAATTCTCGATGGGCGATTTCTCGGTTTAGAAGCCCCATTTGTACTGCAGACATTGTCGCCGACCGCTCCGCCGAAATGCTTGCTCTCTCTCATATGGTGCCATCCACTGTTTGTTGACAGTCCTTTTTTTTTCGGTATCATGTTCCCAAATCCCTATTTCTAATGGAGAAAAATCATGGTGCGACCCAAACGTTCCGAACAGTTTAGGCATGACGAGATCGCTATAGTTCACTGTGTGCAGCGATGCGTCCGGAGAGCGTTCCTTGCCGGAGACGACGATGTCTCGGGCATTGATTACTCTTACCGACGCGAATGGATCCGACGACGATTCGAAGCGCTCGCCTCTGTCTTCTCTATCGATGTTCTTAACTACGCGATTCTTTCCAATCACGTACACGTCATCCTT
>JALOQS010000426.1 GCA_025459355.1 Pirellula sp. | reverse complement strand
TTTGGGGTGGGTTGGGAGTGATTTCAATGCAGCCGGTGAGACTGCTGCCGAACAGGACCAATGCGGTCGTTAACAGAAAACGGTTCATATCTTTTCCTCTTCGAAAAGGCGTTTCGCGGCAACCGGCACCTCCGGCCAACAGTGATAACGCATGACAACAAACAACAACGTACTAACCTCTAGTACCATGAATCAAAAGTCGGAGATAACCTCTTGGTTGTTCCGAGTGCAGAGAGCTGCGACGATATCCAAGGGTAGCTTCTCGCTTAAGAATCGTACGGAGCCATCAGCGAATGCAGCGTTGGCACCGCCTGGATGCAAACTAGCGATTTCATCCAAACTGCCACGTCGATTGTTAATGGAACCTTCATCGTGCCCTAGGCAATTGGCTCCACATGACCAGAAGCCATAGTTGGTTTCCCCTAAAGCGATGGCCTCGGCGATTACTATGGTATTGCTGGTTCCATCGATGACCCAAGAAAGGGCAACCGGCCTCTCGTTTCGATCGACGGGAAACAGGATGCCATTGCGACCAATGTCGCGAGTCGCGTTGTGCGAGGAGCCGCTGATTCCTGAGTAGTCCGTTGAGCCGTCATAAATTTTCCACGAACTCGGGCAAGAGAAAATTGCCAGTTTTTGTTTAGACCATGCCACATTCTTCGGCGCATCCCAGGCTGCATTGAAGTCGATCCGTTGATACAAACTGTCTTGCTCTAAGTAGGGCAGGATCCGAGTGGACCAGGAATGCAAAGTGCCCGCTTCAGCTCCAGCAGGGAATGCCTTGAAGCTCGATTCAAAGTGCTGCAAGGCTAAGCCCTGCTGGGCCAAGTTTGCACTGCAGTTGATACGCCTGGCTGCTTCACGAGCTTGTTGGACAGCAGGCAACATCAACGCCACAAGAATGCCCAGGATGGCGATGACGACTGTCAGTTCCAAGAGTGTAAAACCTTGGCGAATTTTAGTTGTGTAGCATGACATGGCTGGACTCCGCTATAAAGTACATAAGCATTCGCGTTGCCTGGCTTTCGAGCCCTTCACGAATTTGAAAAGATTAGTGAACGTCCGACTAGTTATCGTGGAGTGGATCTCACGCTTAGTCGAAAGCAACTTCAAGGAGAGGCCAATGGTTGGTTCTGAGCCTTTTAATGAGCCTGCAAAAGAACCGGTTACCGATTTGCTACAGTCATTGCCGGAGCGGCAGGACGAGCTTTATCAATTGGTATATGAAAATCTGAAGTCGCTGGCTCGGAATCGACTGTGGGGCGAAAAGAACGACAACTGGTTACAAGCCACTTCGTTGGTTAACGAGGCTTATCTAAAACTCATGCGACACGAAAGCGGTTGGCGTGATCGGCGGCATTTCTTCGGGGTCGCCGGGGAAGCCATGCGGCGAATCTTGGTCGATGCTGCACGTCTCAGAAATCGAGAAAAACGTGGTGGAAAAATGGACCGGCAATCACTTTCCGAGAATGAGCCTGCGGATGCTGAGTGGGATGTAGATCTACTGGACTTGCATGACGCTCTGACGGAACTGGAACACCAGTCAGCCGAACATGCGGAAATCGTTCGACTCCACTTTTTCTCTGGCTTGACTTTTCAGGAGTGCGCAGACCTACTGGGAGTCAGTCTTTCTTCGGTAGAACGACGATGGCGATTTGCGAGGGCTTGGTTGCGTTCAAGAATTTCCGAATAATTCTGAAGGCCTGCGACTCTACACAACGCGAATACCAAGCGATGGTTGCGTTTTGCCCGTGATGATATCCTTGCAGCCAATCCCAACATTTTATGTGCCTCAGAAAAAAATTCCCGTTCGGGCGATAACGTTCACATGTCGATAAAAGAGACCGAACCCAATATCGAATCTTTGGAACAGATATTCCAACAAGTCACCGAAGCTCCCAAGTCTCGCCAGGAAAGCCTTCTTGTTGAGTTGTGCCCGGATCTCAAAGTTCAGGCGATTGTGCGCGAGTTGCTTAAGGCGGACTCTTCCGATGAACTGGTAATCGATAGAGATCTCTTCCCTTCTCCGATCGAGCTGAGCGAAGGTGATCAGATCGGCCCCTATAAACTGCTCCAGAAGATCGGCGAAGGAGGAATGGGGGTCGTCTACATGGCCGAGCAAACGGTTCCGGTGCGACGAAAGGTTGCACTCAAGATCATAAAGCCGGGCGCGGACTCCAAGCAGGTTTTGGCTCGTTTTGATGCAGAGCGACAGGCGCTGTCGATGATGGAGCACCCAAACATCGCTAAGGTATTTTATGCCGGGGCCACCGAAACGGGGCGGCCTTACTTCGTGATGGAATTGGTCAAGGGACGTTCAATCACTCAGTACTGCCAAGAACAGCAACTTTCCATTCGTGAAAAGCTTGAACTGCTGATGACCGTTTGTCATGCCATACAACATGCTCATCAGAAAGGGATTATCCATCGCGATTTGAAGCCCTCCAACGTGCTCGTGACGGAATACGATGGACGGCCCGTTGCCAAGGTGATCGACTTTGGAGTGGCGAAAGCAATTGAAAGCCCGCTGACCGAGATTACATTGTTCACCGGGTTCGGCCAGATCGTGGGAACGCTGGAGTACATGAGTCCCGAGCAATCTCGAATGAATCAATTGGATGTGGACGTAAGATCTGATGTCTACAGTCTGGGAGTGCTTTTCTACGAGCTCATCACGGGAAGCACTCCGATCGTTAGAGAACGATTGCGGACGGCTGCGTGGGAAGAAATGCTGAGAATCATCCGCGAGGAGGAGCCGCCGCTCCCGAGTACGAGACTGTCCGATTTGGAATGGGACAACACCGCTGCACCCAAGGGTCCCGCTCAAGCAAAGAGCTCTCAGGCAGAACGCCAGAAACTCTCCCGGCTTGTGCGGGGCGAACTGGATTGGATCGTGATGAAGTCGCTGGAGAAGGATCGCGCGCGTCGTTATGCATCTCCAGGAGAAATGGCGAAGGACATTCACAGCTTTCTCAACGGAGAGATCGTTTCGGCGTGCCCACCGTCGATCGTGTATCGCCTTCAAAAGACATTCAAACGAAACAAGTTAGCTGTTCTCACTTCCGGGCTGGTCGCGATCTCGTTGATTCTGGGGTTAGCCGGAACGACGTGGCAGGCGTGGCGAGCCACAAAGGCCGAACGAATTGCGAACGAAGAACGCGACCTGGCCAGGGAACAAGCTAAAAAGGCGGCAGAGGCGGAACGAGCGGCTCAACTTGAAGCCGAAAAGTTTCGAAACTTCGACGAGTTCGTGCGAGTGAATTTGTTTGGCTTCCAAAACGGGTTGCCCGTAGGGACGCTGGAGAAGACCGCCGATCCCAATATCACACTTAGCGAACTCCTGGATCAAGCCCGAGTACGACTGTCTAATGGCAATAGCAAACATGAAAAGCAGACATCGAATCAATTGTATTTGAAGCTCTGGCTCAGCCGCTCGAACTGGAACATCGGTCGCTTCGCTTGCGATGTACGAAGAGGTCTTCGTCGGCAGACGGCGTTTGCTTGGAGAGCAACACCCGGAAACACTTAGTTCACTCAGCAATGTGGCCAACGCATTCAGACTTCTGGGACTTTACGAGCAGTCTGCTGAGCGTTTTCGGAAACTCCTGGAACTTGGGCAGCGATCGAAAGATGATCCGCTGACTGCGCAGACTGCTAGGTATCAAGCGCAGCTGCTCGTCTGCGACTGGGACTCTTCAGCGAAGCAAAACAGACTCTGGCAGAGGCCCTCGATCTTAGCAAAAAACTTACGGACGTCGAAAAGCAACAGGTCGTGCACTTCGATCAAGCGGAAATACAACTGGCCCATGCCATCGCTCGTCTGATGGAGGCGTCAAGCGAGAGTGCGGAAGATTCGTCGATGCCGATCGAAGAAGCGGTCGCATCTCTTCTTAAACATCCGGCTAAGGGCATCGCCCCAGCCGTGGATGACTTGCAGATGCTGGCAAGGTGCCTTCAACGGAAAGGTAAACTGGACCAGGCCGAGCGACTGCTCCGTCGGGCGCGTGCTATCCTCAACAAAATTTCTTTGCACGGCACCCGACATTCGGCGATCCTGGCGGACCTGGCAGATATTTCCCAGCAGCGAGGAGATCACCTTGCAACAAGAGACCTTCTTCTGGAAGCTGTCAACCGTCTGGAGGATCAGGACAAGTACCCTCGCGAATACAATCGAACGGTTGAACTTGAAGCGGAGCGTGCCAGGCTATTCGGCACTTTGGCCGATCGACTTGTCCTGGTTCACCGAGAGCTAGGTGATGACGAGGGAGCCAAGGTGTGGCAAGAAAAAAGCAAGCATGGATTTAGCCTGGAGTTGCCATGAGCCGGTCCGAATCATGCCATTGATCGTTACCATCTGTAGTTTACACAAGCTGGGAGTTGGCAGAGTGCAGGCAATCCACAGCCGCAACCCACTTCGGGTCAAGACAGAAATAAAGAACTACCAAACGAAAGCTCAAGTGTTTTGTATACGACCAGGATCAGCAGTAGTGGTGACTCCATTGCTGAAATACCAAGGTTTTGGGCGTATTTTAATTTTGCCTACCAACTCGCCGCGCTCTCGTTGAATCTCACCGCGAGCGGATCTTCCGAATGTTGCTTCCGATCCACCAAACTGGACATCAAACTAGCAGACTGTCGGGTTAGCAGTTGGGCCAGCACCAGAGCTTACTGTCAATTTTTTGTCTAAAAACGGCCGCTCAGGTTGAACTCGAATCATTTGCCCACGGCTGGCACACTAGATGGATTCACCAGTGA
>JALOQS010000425.1 GCA_025459355.1 Pirellula sp. | reverse complement strand
ATGATCACCGATGCGCGTCCAGCCTCAAACCTACTCACGGAATCTAACGTTGCAACCTTGGATGAACCCGAGGGCATTGTCTTGAAGCGGGTTAAAGAGCCAATCACTCTCCGAAACATAGTTATCTTGGATACAAAATCTGGAAATCGTGTCGTCACCGCGATCGAATTCCTTAGCCCATCGAACAAGATAGGTCGTGGCCGAGAAAACTTTCTAACGAAGCAAGAAATGTTCTACGACGGTGGAGTCAATCTCGTCGAAATCGATCTGATACGCGAGGGAGAATGGTCGTTATCGATAGCCCAAGATTTGATTCCTCTGTCGCAACAAACTCCTTACCGCGCAGTGGTCGTTCGCGGTGACGACAGAATTCGCTGCAAGTATTACCCAATCACAATCAGTTCTCCCATGCCCAAATTGAGCGTCCCGTTGCGTTCAGGAGAACCCGACATACAGCTCGATCTTCAAGCCTTATTGAATCTCGCGTACGTGAATGGCGGATATCACGGAGCGATCGACTATACCAAGCCACTTCGAAATCCATTGCCACCAGAGATCACTGCCTGGATAGAAACATGGCTTAAAGCGAACGTCAACAAAGATTCGAACTCGTGATATCCAATTAAAACGATCGTCGCACTGCGATCACACTTAGATCGTCCGGTTTGCATGGCGAGTCTCCTTGACCACGCATACGCTCAGAAGCCGCATCAGTCAGAGACTGTAGGGACGTAGCAAGTCGTCCTTTACGCATGACCTCGATAACCTCCTTTTCGAAAAGGTTATCAAACAGCCCATCGCTAGCGATGATGAGAGTATCGCGACTCCCCATTTCTAAGCAGGGGCCAATCTCCATTCGCATCTCTTGGTAACCCAAAAAATTGGAGATGACATGCCGATCATCGTGCCGGATCGCTTGCTCGGGTTCCAGCAAACCTGCTTCCACTGCGAAGCCGACCGGTGAATGACTGACCGATTGGTAACGAACGCGACCTCGATTGCTGATTAATAGGAGCTGCGAGTCACCAACGTGATAGGTTCGCACCCAGCCCTTTTGGAACTCCGCTACCGCAATCGTACAGGCTGCCCCGATTTTGAGCTCTTGGATTAATCGATTGGCATGATCGATGCCATCCATAATCGCTAGCCTTAGATTCGAGCGATCGGTTTCCTTGGCGATGGAATCCGCCAAACACTTTAGAGCCAGGGATGATGCAATCTCGCCCCCACGCTGACCACCGCAACCATCGGCGACCGCAAACACTGCCGTTTCCTCATCCAGAGGGATGACGACGGTGGCATCCTCGTTAGGAGTCTCCTTTTCAGGCGACCTTTGGGAGAACACTGACGCTACCCAACAGGATCGAGCCAAGGACGTGACTGCCCCCAGTTCCTGTTGAAATAGAAAGTGATTCTCTGTCGTCGAAGACATTTTGGATTTGGTCAAAAACGGTTTGTGATCTCTCGTGGCCCCGAATTAGGGACTCCAAAATGTACGAAGGGATCGAGGGAGAATGCTCGAAACCGGACAAATCGAGAGGATTTTGGCTCACTTTAGACGTCAATTTTACCAAATCTTCCGGTTGGTCGGGCAGTTCCAAAGTCGGCAAAACCAAAAGTTAACGCAAAAAACCCTCCTTTCGGGGGGGTGGCGACTAGTTGGAATTCAGGTCTGAGTTCTGAGGCCGGAACGATACAGCCAGCCCCAGCAAGATCCAGCCGATCATAAACATGACACCCCCCATTGGAACGATTGCCCAGTGTCCCAAGGTGTTGAACAGAGACAGACTGTACAGACCTCCGCAGAAGAATACTGTACCGATCAGGAACATGCCGCACGCTGCCCTGGCCAACGCGCTGCTCTTGGGCAACACGGATAGTCCCACCGCCAACATGGCTAGAGCATGGTACATCTGATACTTCACGCCGATCTCGCATTGCTCGAGCTTCTTGGCAACTTGCGCTTCATCAAGTCCCGACTTTTTCAGTCGATCCGGAAGGCTGTGCGAACCCATAGCTCCGATACCAACGGCCATCAATCCGAAGACTGCAGCCACAAGTGCGATCCAGCGTGGTCCCATTTTCTAATCCAATCCTAATGCGAGTCCATCGTTTCTGCTCTCGGTTGCACCTTGCAAGGTTCCACGAGCATCATCGATTAAAATACCTTGGTAGCCACCCATGAAGCGACGACTGATCTCGACAGTGTGCCCCATACGTTTCAGTTGCTCAATAGCATCCAATGCAATTCCAGATTCCACACGAACAATACCACCGGGGGGCGTTTCACGAACGCCGGTCGGTGTCGCGCTACCTCCATGTCGAATGCGAGCAGCATCGCCTGCCATTTGAATATTCATGCCGTAATCGATCCAGTTAACAAGCAATTGCACCTGACCTTGTGGTTGCATATCTCCCCCCATTACACCGAAGACAAACATGGGCTTACCGTCTTTCGTCACAATGGATGGAATAATCGTGTGGAACGGACGCTTGCCGGGTTCAAGACGATTGGGATGGTCTGGATCGAGTGAAAACAAGTTTCCTCGGTTTTGGATAGTAAAGCCTAAATCACCGGGCACCATTTGGCTTCCAAATTCGTAATAGTTACTCTGAATCAATGAGCAACAATTGCGATTTTCATCTACCACGCACAAGTAAACCGTATCACCCGTA
>JALOQS010000133.1 GCA_025459355.1 Pirellula sp. | reverse complement strand
CCAACTGTACGGCGCTGAAAAATTCGTGTCGTTGTTCAATGGAAAAGATTTATCCGGTTGGGCGGGGTCTACCAACAACTACACAGTAGCCGACGGCGCGATTCAGTGCATGAAAGGCAAAGGAGGAGTGCTACATACTGAAAAAGTTTACTCGGACTTTATCTTCCGAACAGAATTCCAACTGCCACCCGCTGGCAACAACGGACTTGCTATCCGGTACCCCACCAAAGAAGAATTCGATGCCATGCCAGATGGAAAGCGAAACTACGATGGAGCCTACGTTGGCATGTGCGAACTCCAAGTACTCGACGACGGGCACGAAGCTTATAAAACGATCGACCCTCGCCAAGCGCATGCGAGCGCTTACGGTATGGTCGCTGCCAAGCGGGGCTATCTACGTCCTCAAGGTGAGTGGAACCACCAATTGGTTCACGTGGAAGGTGCAAAGGTTCGGGTTGAACTCAACGGCACCGAGATTCTCAATGCCACCGTTAAAGAGTTTATGTCCGACACGCCGCATCCAGGCAAAGACAGAACCTCGGGACACGTTGGCTTTGCAGGCCACTCGGACCCGGTCAAGTTCCGAAATGTTTCGATTTTGCCGCTCAAGTAAACATCGATTCAAATTGCAAACCATACGAAGCGATCCCTTCGCTTCGTTAGTCGCCAGCATTGACGACTTCCCGCCACTCATCGTAGCATCGCTGATGAGTCTTCCCACCATACTTAGCTATCTGCTTTCCATAGACGAAATCTGTTCACGATTATGTATGCTGTCTCTGATTTAAGAAAACTCGTTGCCTCCGGAATCGCTGCCAGTCTGTGCGTCTTGCCGTGCGTAAAACTGCACGCACAAGACGATCGCACCTTGGCAATCAAAAACGCTGACGCCAAGACACCAGAGGACATGAAATCTTATGTCGAGCTGATCGAACATTCGAATGTAAAAATCGAAATGCTACCCATTCCCGGTGGTGTTTTCAAAATGGGGAGTCCTGAATCAGAAGCGGATCGCGGTGACGACGAAGGCCCCGAACATGACGTGACGTTATCCCCATTCTGGATGGCAAAAACAGAAATTACTTGGGATGCTTACGATATCTGGATGTCGGACCTCGACGTATTCAATCGAGACGTCAACAAGATACCAGCAGGACCACGAGACGAACTCGCGGACAAATACCAGAAGAGTCAACCCACCAAGCCCTATTGCGATATGTCCTTCGGGATGGGAACGCGTGGCTATCCGGCAATCTGCATGACCCAGCACGCGGCACGCACTTACTGCAAATGGCTATCTGCAAAAACAGGACGCTACTATCGTTTGCCGACCGAAGCAGAATGGGAGTACGCTTGTCGAGCAGGTACGACGACCGCTTATTCTTTTGGAGATGATCCGAGCGAACTAGGCGAGCATGCTTGGTTTGCGGACAACTCCAGCGAGAAGTATCAACGCGTCGGCAAAAAGAAACCCAATCCGTGGGGCCTTCATGACATGCACGGTAACGTCGCTGAATGGGTGCTCGATCAACACGATCCCGCCGGATATTTACTCGATAAGCTGCGTCCCAAAGATCCACTTTTTGTCCCTGAAACACTTTATCCCAGAGTGGTTCGCGGTGGTGGCTGGAACAGCACACCTCAGCAGTGCCGAAGCGCAGCGCGAGAAGGCTCGACAGAAGACTGGATCGCACAAGATCCTCAGTTCCCCGTCAGCATCTGGTATTTAACCGACGCACTCCATGTCGGCTTTCGCATCGTGCGTCCGTTGAATGAGCCCACGCAAGAAGAGAAAGACATGTTCTGGGACTATTCAGAACCGATCCAAAAAGAACGCCCCGTGCCTCTAGAGAGGTAACAGAAAACACGTAAACGCCACGAGTCTATTTACGACTTTGAGATACGATAGGACCGAGAAATCTGAATAGGTTTCTAGGTCCGACAAACACCCGTGCAATAATCGTTCGACTATAATCTAGCGATCCCCCCTCAATTCCTCTCTGGAGTTTTACTCATGACACAATCTACATCGAATGCCTCCGAATCAAATGCCTCGGAATCCTCTCGCCCAGATCGACGTGGCTTTCTCAAGACGTCCACAGTAGCTGCGGCTGCTGCCGGAACTGCCACAGCGAGCTTCTCTCGCATGGTTCACGCTGGCGAAGACAATAACATTCGCGTCGCATTGATCGGCTGCGGTGGGCGTGGTACAGGTGCTTTAGTCGCGATGGCCGACGTTTTTGACTATAAGCTCAAGCAGTCGTTTGACGGCCTAAAGGAAAAACACAAGGATAAAGTGGACGTGCCCGACGATCGCAAGTTCGTCGATTTCGATGGCTACAAAAAAGCAATCGATTGCTTGCGACCAGGCGACATTGCCGTCATGGCTACCCCACCAGCATTTCGAGCGATGATGTTCGAATACGCGATTGAAAAAGGGGTCAACGTATTCATGGAAAAGCCCGTGACCGTCGACGGCCCTACGAGTGTAAAGATGTTGGAACTGGCTAAGAAGTCGGTGGAAAAAAATCTAAAGGTTGGCGTAGGCTTGATGTGCCGCCACTGTGACGCTCGGCACGAACTCTATCGACGTATCAAGGACGGTATGATCGGTGACATTACCTTTATGAGAGCCTATCGAAATGCCGGCCCAACCGGATCTGCTGCGACAACCGCCAAGCCTGAAGGAATGAGCGAATTGATGTATCAGATCAATCGATTCCACGGGTTCCTATGGGCCAGCGGAGGTTCGGTCAGCGACTTCTTGATTCACAACATTGATGAATGCTGCTGGATGAAAGATGCGTGGCCAGTGAAAGCACAAGCGAACGGTGGCCGTCATTACCGAGGCGATAACGTCGATCAAAACTTTGACACCTATTCGATCGAATATACCTTTGCCGACGGAACGAAGCTTTTCGTCAATGGACGAACCATTCCCGGATGCAAGAATGACTTTGCGAGCTTTGCTCACGGCACGAAAGGCCTCGGAGTCATCTCTTCAGCCGCCCACACGCCTGCACGTTGCCGTATCTACAGCGACCACACCATGTCGAAGCAGTCGTTGGCATGGCAATACCCTAACACGGAAGAGCCGAATCCTTATCAACTAGAATGGAATCATCTCATAGCAGCGATTCGAGATAACGAGGCTTACAACGAAGTGGAACGAGGAGTCCAAGCGTCCGTGGTAACGAGCATGGGCCGCATGGCAGCACACACCGGTGTCGAGATCACTTATGAGGACATGCTCAATTGCGCACATGAGTTCGCACCAGGCATTGAGAACCTCAAGTTCGACTCGCCAGCTCCTTTGCAAAAGTTAGCGAATGGTCTCTACCCTGTTCCACAACCAGGCATCGTGACCGACCAAGAGTACATGTCGTAGTCGTTTGGCTGAATGATCAACTAGACTGCGAATCTAGATTTTTGAGAAACCCGTTGGCTTCACCAGCGGGTTTTCCTTTTTGCCGAACCAATTCATTGAAGCAATTCACCACTCGGGACCATTACACGCGTCTAAGCGACTATCACACGGGTCTAAGCGTTGTAGTTAGAAAGAAAAAGCGAAAAGAGGATTATCGAAAATCCACCCAGAGCAATCCACAGCCAGAGCAGCAATCGTCGGGGTTCGTGGATCTCGTACTCGCTCGCCAAACCATATACTTTTCGTTCCGCCTGCGCGATAGACATGCCCAGCTCGTCGCGGTAGAGCTGCACTGCTTCGGACCATTGGCCGTGGCGTAGAAAATGAATTGCTAGCGAATCGATCGTCGACATCGTGTTTGCCTAGTCGAGTGTTCGACGGGCCCTAAATCTTTTAGCGTTTCCTAAACTACCCCAACATCGCAAAGTCACCAGACTAGCGAAACATGTCAAACTGGGTAGTTTTGCACCTGTTTCATCAACAATAAATTGTTGTCGGACGCCAACATTCCGCTCCTTTAGCGAAAGCTTCATCTTGAGACAGATTTTTGCCATTTCTATACTCCGCCGGCCGGTAGTATGGATTCTGCCGACGCGAGTTCAGGTTTCCACCTAGTATTCACGACACAAGCAAGGAGCGGAAAGGATTCCCATCCGCGATCGAACCAATAGAAGTCGGGTTGGCAATTTCATTGCGCAATTCGCTTCGCATCGCCTCAAGCCTGCGGGTGCACGCACCGATCGCTCGGGCTGCGCACTCTTCGAATCCGTTCGACTGATTTGCTTGGTTTCATTGCACTTGTTCTTAGGGATCATCGCACATGGTCAATCAGCGATCGATGCCACCAATGGCCCGGCTGATGCGCGAGGCGTGCCGCGAGTTGAAATAGGTGTCCCGTTGGTCGATCCAAAGTTTTCGATCAAGGCCTCGGCAAAGGAAGCCGTTCGTCAAACCGATGGTGGCTACGAAGTTATAACGTTCCGAGGAGATGTGAGAATCTCGCAAGGTCCGTTTAACGCGACCGCCGACGAAGCAACCATATGGATTGATCAGACCATTCCCGATTCGGCCCTTCAAGATCACCCGCGAAAGTATCTCATTGAAACACGTGGCAAGTGCGACGTCGACTTTGGAGAGGGCCGCTCGATTCAAGATGAACAGTGGATGGGTCGTTTGTTTAGCCATTTCACGCCCGAGATGGCTCCTCGCGTTTGGGTCGAACCGATCGGGCCTCCACCTGAACTATCGTGGAGCAAGAATCAATTCGCACCAGAGCCAATACCTCATAGTCCATCCGAAAACGTGCCCGCGATTGCGTGGACCAAGGCAGACGATGCGCAGCATGTTAAGTTGGCAGCCCAATTGCTCCAATCGCTGCCTCCTCAAGAACCACGCATGCTGGGACAACCAGGCTTGTTGCTCGGCAATCCTAGTTTAGGCGGAACGGTAATCGATGGCGGAACCATGGCGTTGCCCTCCGAGTTACCTCCCCCCAAGCTACCGAACAATCCACCTGAGACAGTCCAATCATTTCAAATTGGGCCCCCGATCGAAACGATTCCAACCACACCTTCCGTGCCGGCACCCGTTGCCGCACCGTTTGCGATGTCGAATCCAAACGGAGCAGTGCAGCGACGAATCGGCGCAAGAACGTTCGCCATGTCTGGTCGTGGAAGTTTCGAGCCTCTAATCACATCAACCAACCGACCGGATCGCGGCGACTCAGTCATCACCATCTCGCGAGGCATACGATTGCGTTTCGGCGATGTATCCATGGCCACCAATGGAGGTGTCGTCGATTTGGGAGCTGTTCTTATCGAGGCCGATCGAGCCGTGATTTGGACATCGAACTTGACCAAGCTTCTCGCCGAAGGAGGCCGCATCGATGATCTTCCGGTAGAGGTTTACATCGAAGGCAATGTTGTGTTCCAACAGGGCATGCGCACGATCTATGCGGATCGGATGTACTACAACGTCCAAGCCGAGTATGGAATGATTTTGGGAGCTGAGGTTTATACCGATGCCCCTCAATTCGATGGAATCCTGCGACTGAAAGCCGATGTGATCCAGCAGAAATCGCGAGAGAACTTTCTCGCCCATCAAGCCGCTTTGACCACGAGCCGACTAGGCGTGCCACGATATTGGCTGCAAGCGGACAAGGTTGAGTTTAGCGATAAGAGCAGCCAATCCTCGAACCGAATGATGGGCTTTAAACTACCCGGGCAAACAAGCGACGAAACCGGCATGACCGCTCGCGCTAGAAACAATTTTGTCTACATTGAGGGAGTACCGGTTTTCTATTGGCCCGTAATGGATACCAATGTTGATACCTCAAGCTATTATCTTTCGAGCATCAAATTTCAAAACGATTCCATTTTCGGGAACCAAGTCTTGGTCGATTGGAACGCGTACCAATTGCTGGGCATCACACCGATAGATGGAACGCGTTGGCGTTTCTCAACCGACTATTTAAGCGAACGCGGTTTCGCCTTGGGGACTAATTACCAATACAACGTACCCAACTTTTTTCTGGGAGGCTCGGGAACGGGACAACTTGATTTTTGGGGCATTCGAGATCAAGGGCTCGATGCCTTGGGAAGCGATCGAATTGCGTTAACTCCGGAGGAAACGACGCGAGGACGATTGCTTTTACAACATCGCCAACGCCTGGGCCCCGACCGCGAGTTGTGGGCTGAAGCTGGTTGGATTAGCGACCGAAATTTCCTAGAACAATACTTCGAGAACGAATGGGATACCTCGAAAGACGCACTCACGGGGCTCCGCTTTAGACAATATCTCGACAACCAAATGTTCGACCTGTCAGGTAATTTTCAAGTTAATGATTTCCATACGGAAACCAGTTGGCTCCCACGACTTGATCACTTTTGGTTAGGTCAATCGGTTGCCGACGTTTTCACCTATTATTCGCGAACATCGGTGGGATATGCTCGCCAACAAGCGGCATCGACACCTCTTAACGCCGCAGACGCTGCCAAGTTTCAGCTACAGCCCAATGAAGTAGATGCAGATGGCGTCGTAGCAACAACTCGACACGAGTTGAATTTACCCTTTGAATTCGCGTTCACCAAATACGTTCCTTTCGTATCAGGCGAAGCAGCCTTTTGGGGACAGGATACCACTGGCGACTCGTTAACTCGCTTGACGGGACAAGCCGGTTATCGTTCATCAACTCCCGTATGGAAAGCCTATCCTAACTTTCAAAGTCGCGTTTTCAATCTTAACGGATTGGTTCACAAGCTCTCCTACGAATCGGAGTTCTTATATGCCGACAGCAATCAGGATTTAACACAGCTCCCCCTTTACAATCCTATCGACGACAACTCCCAAGAACACTTTCGACGCCGATTAGTCTTCAATACCTTTAATGGGGTTCTCCCCGCAGAATTCGACTCCACGCAATACGCCGCGCGCCAAAGTATGCAACGTTATGTCTCAGCTTCGAGCACCGAAGTCGTCGAGGATCAATTGCAAAGTCGCTTTGGAATCCATCAACGTTTGCAAACCAAGAGAGGTCGACCTGGTCGAGAGCGAATCGCAGACTTTATCGAATTCGATATCGATGCCATTCTCTTTGGCAAGCAAGACCGCGACAATTTTGGCGAGGCATTGGGAGGAATCAACTACAACTTCCGTTACCATGTCGGCGATCGGGTCACTTTGCTCAGCGATGGATATTACGACATGTTTGACAATGGTCTACACTCGACGTCACTCGGTGGAATCGTGAACCGACCCGGCCGCGGCGATGCTTATCTAGGTGTAACCAGCATGGAGGGACCGATCAGTGCATTGGTGGTGATCGGAACCGTGAATTACAGGATGAACGAGAAATGGCTTGTCACTGGTGGCAGCACCATCGACCTCCGCTCGACCGGCAATATCGGTCAATCCTTGGCAGTAACGCGAATTGGCGAATCGTTTCTGTTCCGATTGGGAGCCAATATCGACTACGGTCGCGATAATGTAAGCTTTGTGTTTGCGCTGGAACCGCGATTCTTCCAACGTCGAGGCCTCGGCGCAGTGGGCGGACAACTTATCGGACCGGCAGGACTGACCGGATTGGAGTAACCATGACTGACCAACGAGAGATTCTTGATAAAGCCTACTCCCATGCGAGGCGTGCTAATTTAGTGGCCACCACGATGGCCTTGTTGGAATGGGATCAACACACCTATATGCCCTCTCTCGCGGGAGAGTATCGGTCCGATCAAGTCACTTGGCTCAGCGAGGAACTCCACCGGCTGCAGACTAACCCGCAGTACGGTGAGTGGTTAGATGCTCTTCAAAGTTCTGAATTTGCAATAGACCCGAACTCCGCACATGCTGCCAATATACGAGGTCTATTAAGAGACTACAGAAAAAACGTTCAGCTGCCAGAACGCTTGGTCTCAGCATTGGCTCGCGCTACGTCTCGCGGTCAACAAGTTTGGGTTGAAGCGCGATCTAAGAATGACTTTGGCATGTTTCTGCCTCTTCTCGACGAAATCGTGCGGTTGCGAGTCGAAGAAGCCACCATTCTTCAGCAACCCGGTCGAACCAAATACGATAGCCTCTTGGATCAATACGAAGAAGGGGCCGACTCCAACGAAATTGCAGCCGTTTTCCACAGCCTTCAACAGGACTTGGTTCCCATTGTTCAACAAGCTGGAGATCGAGAACGCGCTCACAGTAAGAAGATCCGTTTCGCAACGCCTCTCGGAATCGATTCGCAACGAAGCTTATCACAATTGGTCGCTGAACAGATCGGTTTTGATTTTCAGCGAGGCCGACTGGATGAAACGGCTCATCCGTTTTGCACTTCCCTAGGTCCGCATGACCATCGCATTTTGACTCGGTATCTCACCGATTCTTATTCGAGTGGAATGTACGGTGTTCTGCACGAAGCCGGACATGGGATGTACGAACAGGCGCTGCCGGTCGAGCACTTTGGATTACCAGCTGGTTCCGCTGCCTCATTGGGGGTGCACGAATCGCAATCTCGACTTTGGGAAAACATGGTGGGACGTTCCGCCGGCTTTTGGAAGTGGCTCTTACCACTTGCGAAATCACTGATCCCCGAATTGGCCAACGTCTCGCTGGACCAAGTCGTTGCGGATGTGAATCGTGTCGAACCGAGCCTTATTCGCGTCGAAGCAGATGAGGCAACCTATAACCTTCATATCTTTATTCGATTCGAATTGGAGAAAGAGTTAGTCGACGGCGACCTTAAACCGAAAAGCTTGCCTGACCGTTGGCATAGTCTATACCAAGATAGGTTAGGTATTCGATCGCCGGACGATGCGGATGGGGTGTTGCAAGATGTCCACTGGTCAGCAGGTTTGATTGGCTACTTTCCAACCTATGCTCTCGGCAACCTGTATGCGGCTCAACTTTTCCAAACCGCAGATCGCGATCTTGGAAATCTCGAACAACAATTCGAAGCGGGGGAATTCCAGCCGCTGCTGGATTGGCTGAGAACCAACATCCACTCCAAAGGTCGATGTCAACTGCCCCATTTGCTGATCCAGGGCGTTACGGGCCAAAGGCTGAACGCTCAGCCATTCCTCTCCTATTTGCGTGGAAAACTGTTACCCTAGCCAAGGCGACAATCGTTCATCGAATCGGCGAGAAGTCCCTCTTTTTTGAGGAATCTCAGTTTTCTTCGATATTCTAATCCCCTTTTGCAAGAACTCTCGGTTTTCGCATATAAAACAGTACCAACTGTTTTTTGCACTCGAAAAAAGAGAGAAGCGATGATTCCGCGAATCCATATCCCAAAGTGTTTCGGACTAGCAAACGCAGTGTTCCTAGTTTCATTCCTCAATCTGCCGTTTGCCAACGCGCAGCAATCCAACAGAGAGCCTCAAAGAGAGTCTATGGCTAATCCAACGCAAACTTGGTCAATCGCGATTCACGGTGGAGCAGGTGGTATTCCATCCGAGTTTAGTCCCGAAGCTCAAGAGAAAAAGCTCAATGGATTAAAAGCTGCATTGCAAAAAGGAGTATCGCTACTCCAATCAGGCGCCTCAGCCGTTGATGTCGCACAACAAGTTGTACAAGTCCTCGAGGATGATCCCCATTTCAACGCTGGTCGCGGAGCTGTCTACAACAGCGAAGGCAATGTTTCCCTCGATGCGAGCTTGATGGATGGTTCCGATTTAACATGCGGTGCGGTCGCAAACGTCACCATCCCTAAGAATCCTATCGAGCTGGCGCGGGCCGTGATGGACAAAACTCCTCACGTTATGCTCACCGGCGACGGTGCAGATCAATTCGCGAGGGAGTTGGGCATCACGACCGTCGAGCAAGATTACTTCAAAACAGAAAGTCAGACCGAGAGCTGGAAACGCTGGAAGGCCCGGCAAGCGGCGAGAGCGAACCAAATCTCGAAAGAGGATTACTCTAAAGGTGATGATCGACTGTTCTATCTAGGGACAGTCGGCTGCGTTGTTCGAGATCAAGCCGGCAATCTGGCCGCCGCCACCAGCACCGGTGGACTGCTTGGTAAAAAATACGGCCGGGTTGGTGACTCACCCGTCATCGGCGCTGGCACTTATGCCAACAACAAAACTTGTGCCATTAGCTGCACCGGAGAGGGAGAGCTGTTCATCAGGCATCATATTGCGTCGGCCATTTCAGCTCGGATGGATTATCTCAAAGAATCTTTAGAGTCGGCAACGAAAGTCGCGATCTTCGAAACGCTCCCTAAAGATTCAGGCGGCCTCATTTCGGTTGATGCATCGGGAGAAATCGTTTTACAGTTCAACACACCCATGATGGCGAGAGGACGTGCTAAGAGCGACGGTACCTTTCAAGTAGGTTTGGTCGATTGGGCTCAATAATCGCCCTGCTTCAACTATCGCAAGTTATTTTTAGGAACAACTATGTTGCCATCGCTCGTTCAAATTGGCTATCGCTACAACCAATTGCGGTCTGTGAACCTCTATGCCACGAGTCTCCAGCGTTCTCTGTTAGTTTGTTTCGCGCTGTTCTTAAGCAGCTCCCTCCCTCTCCTTTTCGCACCATGTTGCAACGCTGAGGAGACCGATTCTCAGCCAAAGCTTGTCTCCATCTCGGAGGGGTGGAGTAAGTGGCGTGGTGCCAAGGGTGATGCACAGGTCGTGGGACTGCCCAAAATTTGGTCGCAACCCGAACGTTTATGGCGAATACCATTGGATTCTAACGGAGTGGGGGGAGTAGCTCTCTCTCAAGAAATCGTCATGGTTTCCTCACGAGACATCCAAGATCGCGAAGACGTCTTCCTGGCACTGGACGCGCAAAGCGGGGTCGAGCTCTTTCGGCATCAATATGCATCCCCTTTGACACTCGACTACGGGAATTCACCCCGTGCTACTCCTCTCATCTTAGAAAACCAGATCATCACACTCGGGGCTGGTGGTGAACTCACTGCACTCGAATTGGAATCGGGCAAGCCGATTTGGTCGAAACGCCTCGTGAAAGATCTTGGGGGCAAAATGCCCGCCTGGGGATATTCTGCAAGTCCGATCGTTCACGAAGACACTCTGATCGTTCAAGCGGGTGGTCCCAATGCAGCCTTGGTCGGTTTAAAACTGGAAACAGGAGAGATCGTATGGCGCACCTCTGGTAGACAAGGTGCTTATTCCTCCTCGCTTCTCATGGAGCGAAACGGTATCCTCCAACTCTTAGGATGCGATGATAAATCGTATGGAGCATGGAGTGCTGCTGACGGAAAACGCCTCTGGGAACTAAAGCTACCGATCGATCGTGACTTCAATGTTCCATCCCCACTCGTGATCCGGGACCAATTGTTCATCGTGAGCGAGAACAATGGAGCATTGCTTTACGAGCTTCCCGCTAATGCGGAAAAATCGAATGACGAATCAGCTGGAATAAAGTTGATTGCCCAGTCGGACGCCCTCTCGCATGATGCCAATTCGCCCGTCGCTATTAAAAACTATATCGCTAGTGTTCATGAAGGCTTGGTTTTGCTGGACCCAAACAAAAAGCTAGAAACCGTCGATCAATGGGACGATCCATCATTGCACAGTTACGCCTCCATTATCGTAGACGACGATCGAATGCTGATCACATGCATTGATGGCACTGTAATCTTGCTAACAGTGCTCGATGGAAAAATCCAAGAACTGGGCCGAATGAAATGCGAAGAATCGAAAGGGGACATTCTCGCACATTCCGCTTTTGATGCGGGGATATTCATTGTCCGTGGTCCACTCTGGGTAGACGCATATCGCTGGTAACAGCTTGAGGAGTTTACTATGGCGTTTGGTCGACGTCTGAGAAAAATCGAATCGGATGACTCTAACTCCGAAATCCCTGTCGAGGAACCGGGCGTTTCGCTAGAGGAACTTGGTAGAGCCTACGCAGAAGCGATTGGCACGGAAGATCCTCGCAAACAGGAACATCCGCCAACTGCAAACTCGAATTCTCTTGAGGAACCAAACGACGAACTTCTCGATGCACCCGAGGTGGCTGACTCAGATGGCTTACCCGTCACAACGGAAGGAGCCATCGAAGCGATTTTTTTCGTGGGGGGGGACTCTTCTCATCCAATCGCGATCGATCGAATCTTGGGACTCTTCCAAGGTATGACAATCGATGAGCTTGACGACATTGTGGCTCGTCTCAACAAGAAGTATCGCAACCGTGGAAACGTGCTCGAGATCGTCCATGAGAAAGGTGGATACCGCATGAAGCTTCTTGAACACGCTTCCGATTTACGCGATCGTTTTCAAGGCAAAGTTCGAGAGATCTCTTTGCAACAGTCTGCGATCGACTGCTTGGCAATGGTCGCTTATACACCGGGCATAACGAGACAAGAGATCGAAAATCTTTGGGGGAATCCCCCGACTTCAACCTTAAACTTGCTGATTCGAAAGGAAAGGGTCTTTTGAACGCCGAAAAAGAGGGAACGTTAACCCGATACTTTACGACGGACAAGTTTCTAGAAATTGCGGGCATTTCCTCATTGGATGATCTGCCCAGGGAAGAACTCTAGAATCGAATTCGGCTCTGCCCAAACTTCGCCAGCAGCCAACGAGGACTGCTCGATATCCCCTCAAATTCGTCTTCATGAATTCCAACTAAGCAGACTTTTTAAAAAGCTGCCAGAACAGGTCTTCGGACGGATAGGGAAGTCTCAGCTTGTCTGGAACCATGCGTAGCAGATGCTTGCCCAGACTCAAAGGAAACCGAGTCAATTTATAGCTTAGCAACGATTTGGCATGTGCTCCGCTTATCCACTTGCTTGGCCGACCTCCTGCAATCTTTTGAAATCCATAAGACTCGCACAATCTTCCCAAGTTTGTCGGCGAAAACCATCTCACCACGCTTGGTGGACTATATTCGTGCCATTGGCGGCCCAAGAGCCTCGCACTTAGACTCTCTGCGTTCCAT
>JALOQS010000424.1 GCA_025459355.1 Pirellula sp. | reverse complement strand
CTCCCAAAGTGGTGCTGCCATATGCGATTCACCATCACACGCGCCGTGAGCGGATTGTCCGCTGAAGCAATCGCTTCTGCCAATTCCAATCGACCACTACCATCGCGGAACGCTTCGGGCTGTTCGTCGCAAAGAATTCGCAGGAATCGCCGTGGAGCTGTTTCCCCTTGGTTGGCAGGATTTCCTCGTATGAATACCTTCATGTCTGCCGGTGTGGCTTCTGCAATCACGTGAGCAATCGGGTACATTCTGGGTGCTGCCTCGCGCAGACTTTTTAGTGACTCTCGTTGCTTAGCGAGAATCGTTGTCTGCTCGGGTGATAGATGTTGCTCCAACTCGGCTTCGTCGACTGCGAAAACGCCCTTTTCACTAAACAGCACATCGAGGACATCAGGTTTGTTAACTTGTATGTCGCGAGGCTCCTCGGTGTATACGTGAAACTGAACCGTTGCATTCGCGCCACAATCACCACCTTGATCGGTACCGCTCCTATCTAGTCCGCCGATCGCGCGAAATCGAGTGATCCCTTCGGGTAGATCGTACGAAATGATGGACGTCGCGTGGGTACCGATTCCAAAGCCGTAAGACTCTTCTCCGATCCGAATTTGCTGCCCATTCACATTGCGATCAATATTAACGTTGCCATGGGTGGTCTTCGTTTCACGCCACTTGAGCTCCGTTAACTTCAATTCTTCGCCACCTTCTTTCCAAAGCACCGGTTCGGCCCAATCGGCATGATCGCAACGGTTCCCATTGCCACCATCTGTTACCACAAGAAACAATTGCTTGGCGCCCGAGATATCAACATCAATCGTTACGGCTGGTTCGCCCTTGGTCACCAATCGGCTTCGAAAAACGGCATGCCCAGCATCGGTATACTGAGCTAATTCGTTTGTCTCCTCCGATGACAGTTGCTCATCTCGTTGACGAAGCAGTAGCCTTGCGACTCTCTGAAATAGCTTTGCCGCATCGTCTATCGACTCGGGAACTGTTAGTGAGTCAGCCGATGTTTGCGTCCCCGTCTCTGCGGAAATGGATTGCATGGCATCAAACCACGAGGCCAATGCAGAAATCTTTTTTGCATCATCCGTGCCGAGAAACTCCATCCATCGTTTTAGCGTTTTTACGTGCAATCCCATCTCTTCGGCAACTTTTTCAGGACTGACATTTAACTTGAGTTGCTCAGCACGCTTGAGTTTCCAAGAGGCCACCATGTAAGAAGAGATTTGTTCGACGCCTAACTCACGAACTCGCGGCCCAGCCTCCGCGATCGTTCGGGAGATTGCCTGTTCCGAGTCCTGGATTTCTTTCTCGCGTTTGTGGTACGCATCGACTTCAGATTGAGGAACCAACGGCGCATTATGCAATCGAGAACTTTGGAAAATTCCAGCCAGCGAATAATAGTCTTGCTGCGGAATGGGATCGAACTTGTGATCATGGCATCGCGCGCAGGAAACGGTTAATCCTAGAAAGCCTCGAGTCAGCGTATCGATTCGATCGTCAAGCTCATCAGCCGCTGCCTTGGCCGCATCCGAATTCTTGTAGTATTGGGCCCCTAAACCAAAATATCCGAGCGCTGGCAAATGCTGCAGTCGTTCCTCGTCATCGGCAGGCATCAAATCCGCCGCAATCTGTCGCTTGACGAAAAGGTTATAAGGCATATCCGAATTCAAAGCCGAAATCACCCAATCTCTATAACGATAGCCATTGGTGTTGGGGGTCACGCTGAACGTGTGCGCTTGGTCCTCCGCGTATCGTGCAACATCCAACCAATACCGTCCCCAGCGTTCGCCATACGCAGGTGCACGCAACAAGCGGTCAACCACCTTTTCAAAAGCCTCTGGACTGGAATCCGCCAAAAAGTCATTCATCTCCGCTATCGTCGGAGGAAGCCCCGTCAAGTCAAACGTGGCTCGGCGAATCAACTCGCGCTTACCAGCTTTCTTGACCGGCTTGAGACCTTGTTGCTCCATTTTCGCAAGTACGAAATAATCGATCGGACTCATCGGCCAATCGGATTGAGATACGTGCGGAAGCTGAGGCTTGGCTGGATCCGAAAACGACCAAAGGTTTCGAAAGTCCTCAATATTGATCGAGGGCTTTTGAACCTTGGCACCACCAACTCGAGGATCGGCCGCACCCGAATCAATCCACAACGCGAAATCGGCAATGACGTTATCTGGCAATTTGCCTTTCGGGGGCATCTCAGTGGATTCGTAGCGAATCGCCTGCATTAACAAACTCGCCGCACTATCCCCTGGTTCTAGAGCTGGGCCGGAATCACCACCCAGCCGAAGCCCTTCAGCAGAATCAACCAGCAGGCCACCTTTAAGTCCTTTGGATTCTCCCGAGTGGCACTCGTAGCAATGCTCTACAAGCACCGGTCGAATTCGATTTTCGAAGAACTCCAGCCTCGCGGCGTCATCCGCTTGGGCGTGAGCAAACCCATTCGCGGCTGCGACGGCGATAACGATTGCGACCCCGCGACACGTAGAGGTAAAAAAGCCATTTAAGCTAATCAGCTTTAAATCCATGCTGGCTCCACGGCGAAGCAGTAAGGGGGGATATTCAGGCAGGAGATTTAGGAAGTAACCAGGACCGTTGATCGAGACGGTATAAACTCGACCATCAATTCACGGTGCCGCATGACCACTGGGAGTATCATGCGTTTCATGGTTTTGGGGAGGG
>JALOQS010000423.1 GCA_025459355.1 Pirellula sp. | reverse complement strand
CATCACCGTTCGTGTCTCTCGCAAAAAACACCTCCGGCGCACAAGCCACCACGATACCGTCTCGCCACGCATAAACTCCAGAGACGAAAGGCAAGTCACTAAGAAATGGCTTGCTGCTATCTAGAACTCCGTCGTGATCCGTGTCCTCTAAACAGATGACTCGACCAGATCGTTCTCCCCCGTTGGGATAATCTGGCATCTCGAGTACCCAAACCTTGCCGTCGGCGCCAAACGCGATATTGATTGGATCCATGATGAGCGGTTCGGCGGCTACTCGCTCCACTCGGTATCCCGCTGGCACCTGGATCGATTTCAAAGCTTGGTCACTATCCAGCGGTCGCTGCAAATCTCGCGTTTGCTTTTGGAGATCTAGCACAGCCTTGATTAGCTTTTCTTCCGTTCCGCTTACCCACGGGCCAGGCTGATTGTAGTAAATCATCGATCCATCCACTTCATAGCCACCTTCACGTCGTAATCGCTCCGAGGATACGTAAGCAAAAACATCATCGACATAGGCCGCAACCCAAACCTCTGCGAACTGGCTCAACTCCCGTTCCAAACGGATCTGGTAATCCACGACGACCTCACCGCCGAGAAACACCCACGCAAGCTGATCACCAAATGCCCAAAAGTGAATCGGTGCAGGATAGGACTCTGGGATTCTATCCTTGACCTTTAACGTCTCAAGCAAACCGCGAGCGCGATTCTGAATATGTTTGTTCGGGTCTTCAAGCTGCGCTTTTAGCTGAGATGAATTCGGGCGATCAAATTCCAAACCTGCATAGGAAAACGAAGTCTGGGTCGGTGCAGCTAGTTGTTGCTGTTCGTTCTTTATCGCTCTGGTTACGGCATCAAAAAGACTCTTTGCGTGCATTTGCGCATGAGAGTATTCACCCCGTGGATTAGGATTGGAATCCGCCCCAGTGCCGATAATCGGCAAAGCCACCACGCCTGCATGCTCTTTCTCTAACATCTCCGCAGCAAGACCCGCCCAATCCGAACTGACTCGGTTTCTCTCAGGGCTTATAGACGTGCAATGACAAGCATATTGATAGGCAATCGCGATCAATTCGCCCGCTTGATTGGTCGCGCTCAGCACACGTACCCGACGATCGACTGGCCCACCGGGAGTTTCACCGAAATTGGCCCAGCGACCACTCTGGATAACTCTTCGATTGATGGCAACGTCCGCTTGATCCTGCGACATGGACACCATACCAGGCTGAACGTTCTTGATCGATTCGCGAATCGCTTGCAACGTTGATGCGACCAGTCGATCGGTATACAGTTTTGATGTGTCTCGTTCCTTGGGTGATAGTGGGTCGGCAAAGAGATTGGTTAGAACACCTTCTAAGTGAGGAGCGGTATGAGCATGAGTCGTGCACAATACGACTTGCGAACGAACCAAGCCAAACTCGGACTCAATGGCTCGCCCAATCTCCTCCGTCATCGACGCGGAGATACCAATCGCATCCAAGGAAACGATTAGGAGCGGCGGTCCCTGTTTATGCTCCAGATAAAGGGAGCGAACATACAACGAGGAATCGGTTCCCTCGGATGGTTTCAAACGAGCGGCGTAGCCACTCAAGCGAACGGGTTCTGTCGGCGTTATATCAACGCGACTGGTTCCAATTTTCCAATCCTCAGCGCTGAGTGGTTCTAGGACCGCGACGAGACCTATCAGCACGCACACTATGCAGCCGGTGAGCCTCTTCGACAAACTGGTGTGGCTATTCAAATTGGCAGGGCAACGCAATAAAGCGAAAATCTTCATGAACAGGTTCCTTTCATCCAACGGCCCCTGCATTGTAACTTTTATCTACCCTGAGGTGTGTTCAAGCGTTTCCGTTTTTCCAACTGAATCGTTCCCCACACAAATAATGCCAATGCCATCCACACGATAAAGAATCCTACTAGCTGTCCCACGGGCACTAGCTCCCTAAACAAAAAGTAGCCCAGAAGAAATTGAATCAACGGTCCAACGTATTGCAGCATCCCCATGGCAACCAGCGGAACCGATTTAGCCGCCGATGCGAATAAAACCAAAGGCAATGTTGTGACTGGACCTCCTAAAATGAGAAGACCTAGCGTCGACGGCGATAAGGATACGGCTTCACTGTCGACAACGCGAAAATAACCAAGCAATATCAAAGACAATGGTGCCAAGATTGCCGTCTCCATCCCCAATCCCGAGATCGCGGGCATTGTCGTTCGCTTTTTCACCGCTGCATAACACGCGAACGATGTTGCCAAACAAAACGAGATCCATGGGAATACGCCTGTTGACCATGTCATAACGCCAACACCAACGAATGCAGTCGCAATCGCGACCCACTGGACAGGGCTTATTCGTTCTCGAAAAATCGCAACCGCCAAAAGAACGGTCAGCAGAGGGTTGATAAAATACCCCAAGCTAGCCTGTACCACGTAATCATTCTGCACTGCCCAAATAAAAGCGAGCCAATTAATGCTGATCAATACTGCGGCTAAGCTGCACAAAGCCAGTCGCTTGGGGGCTTTTAACAATCCTCGCACATCTTGCCATTGTCTCACATAAGTCGTAAGCACCGTCAGTACCAGTAACGACCAAACGATGCGATGACAAATGACTTCGACCGAAGATACGTGAGCCAGTTGCTTCCAGTAAAGTGGAAAGATTCCCCAAAGAGCGTACGCACAGAACGCTTGAATGTACCCTA
>JALOQS010000132.1 GCA_025459355.1 Pirellula sp. | reverse complement strand
GCGTCTGCAAGAATATTGGCTTGGTTGGCTTTGCCGCCGGTTTTTCCGTAGCCTCGGAAGTCGTATGCCACCACGTTGACCGACAGTTTGCGACTAATCACCAGGAGTTCTCCGCCGAGCGATCCCAGGTCTTCACCGTTTCCGTGAGAGAAGACAAGCGTAGCGCGAGGCTGATCGTGCTTGAAAGTCCAGATGTGGATTCTCGAGTCATCGTACCCTTCGATCCATTCCTCAGTCGCCCCGAATTTCGCCGGGTCCCAATCGCCGTACTTAAGGGGTGGGGCAGGGAAAAGCATTCGCGGTTCCAGCACGACCAGCGCGGCGAGTGTTGCGATGTAGGCCCAAAGCATGAACACAAGAATTCGCTTCAGGCTGTTTGGTGGCTTGCTTGTGCGGTTGGTCACCATAAGTAGGAGTTGACATAAACACCTTGGCAGTATAGCTTAACGGTTTGCTGCACCGCGTGCAGTATTACAACAGGGTCGGTAGTGAAAACGGGGGTTCTTGAGTTCACCGCCACCCCCGCAAAACCACTTTCATACTGACTACACCGCATGAATCCACAAGAATTGCTTCGAATTGTCGATTCGTTGCATCGCGAAAAGCAGATCAGCCCTGATCTCGTTATTCAAGCGATCGAATCTGCTTTGGTAACCGCCATTAAGCGTCAATTTGGCGAAGAGACTGAGGTTACGGCATCCATCGCTAGGGATGGTGGTCAGATCACGGTGACCGTCGACGGTAAATCGCTCAGCCAGGATGAGATTGGCCGCATCGGTGCACAAACGGCCAAGCAAGTTATCATTCAAAAGCTCAAGGAAGCGGAGCGGGATGCCAGGCTAGACGAGTTCTATCCCCAGGTCGGCCAGTTGGTCACCGGCGTGGTCCAGCGAACAGAAAAAGGCTTGACCATAATCCAATTGGGTAACGTCGAAGCCATTCTTCCTCGTAGCGAGCAGATTCCTGGCGAGTCCTATCACAACGGATCGCGGGTTCGAGCGGTCATCTACGAAGTGAAGCAATCGGGTAATCGAGTCAAGATTATTCTTTCGCGAACTCACCCAAGCTTTGTTCAAAGGCTTTTTGAGCAAGAAATCCCTGAAATCTCGGAAGATGTGATTCGCGTCAACGCGATCAGCCGGGAGCCGGGCTATCGCAGCAAAGTGGCTGTCAGCAGCTCGGATCAGCGGATTGACTGCGTGGGAGCTTGTGTCGGAATGCGGGGTAACCGAATCAAAAATGTTACCGGAGAGCTAGCTGGCGAACGGATTGACATTGTTCGCTGGAGCGACGATCCCATGGTTTTGATCCCCAATGCATTGCAGCCGGCTGAAGTCGAGCAGGTGCTGTTGTGCGACATGATCGGACGAGCCATTGCTTTGGTCAACGAAGAGCACTTATCACAAGCGATTGGCCGTTTTGGTCAAAACGTGCGTTTGGCTAGCAAGCTTTGTGGCTGGGATATCGAAATCATGACTGCCGCCGAGCTCGAGCGACAGATCGAAAAAGCGATGGAAATGTTCCTTTCGATTGACGGGATGTCCGAAGAGGTCGCGCAGCAGTTGGTGGAGCAAGGCTATTTGTCGTATGACGATTTGTCTGTGATCGAGCCGGATGCCCTCATGGAAATGGGTGGTTGGACCGAAGAGCAGGTAGACGCGATCGTCATGCAGGCCGAAGAACGAGCCGAACAGCAAGAGGTTCAAGAGGCAGAGCGAAAACAGACGGAAAAGGCTGAGCGAGAACGGCTAGCAACCGAAGAGCTTGACCGCAAAGAGCGTGCGCAGAAAGCGCCGCCAGCACCACCGGCCGAGCCGGAACCGCCAAAGGAGGACGAAAATGGCACAGAATCGTCAACGTAATTAATGAATGACTCCTGCCGTAATGCAAGGAATTGCGTTACTATCATAAGAGTCAGAGGTGCGTTATCGGCCACGCGGTCGAAGATGCTGGTGTTGTGGCATTGTCAATTTACAGGCAACGCCGTGGGAGGACCCACAACCTACCTCGTGGGGGCATCCGAATGAGATAACTTACAAGACGAGAGACTTCGCACGATCCGATGCCGGACTTGGTTCGTGCTTGTCTCAGCGGGCAGAAAGCCCAAGGAACATAGCTCAGTGGCAGTACGTATTTATTCGCTTGCAAAAGATATCGGTCTCGACAGCAAAGAACTAGTCGACCTCTGCACGCGCCTGGGAATTCTCAACAAAGGTAGTGCTCTCGCCAGCTTGGATGATGACGAAATCACCAAGATCAAAAAGCACTTGGCAGACAAGTCGGCCCCAGCCGCCGCCGCCGTCGCACCATCCGCTCCGATTCCCACGCGGGAGCCCATTAAAGAGCCACCTATTCGCGATCCAGGAGCGCGTTTCGGGGCCGCCAAGCGAGATTTGGCCGCGAACGCAAAGCGATCTCCCATCCAGGCGAAACGTGGCGACGCTCAACCAGAGGTTGATTCCGAGCCGGAGGAAACCGAGTCGGTTGTTGAGTCGGCGTCGGAACCCGTGGTGTCAGAAGCACCAGCAAAGAGCATCGAACCAACCCCACCTCCAGCCGAAGTGGTGGCCGAAGCTCCCGTATTGTCAGTGGTGACTGAAACTCCCCTCGAGCCGCCAGCCAGCCCTGCTTCGGAGCAGACGGGAGCTCCTGCCCAAAGGCGGAGTGACTACTATGCCCCTGCCCAAACCAGCGGGCGTGTTCGAGTTTTGGGACGCTCCAGAACGGGCGGTGCTCCAGGTAGTAATCCTGGTGATTCCTCTAAGCCAGCCATGGACAAACCGGCACCAGACAAAAAGAAAGCACGCCAGCCAGTGCTCAATTTGTCCCCCATTCCCAAGTCGGCGACCCCATCCCCCACTCCCAAGTCGCAAGAGCCTGCCATCCAAAAGCCCATCGTCAAGCTGACGCCTGACGTCATCAAGGGGATCGGTCAGGGCATGGAGAAGCCTGCGGAAAAACCGAAGACTGCGAGTACTCCAGGAAGCAAGCCGGGCAGCACTGGCGGCAGGGCTGCAACCCCGAGCCAAACCATGCATGCTGGCTTAGCCGATTTCAAGGCCAACGCCGAAAACAAGCTCAACGCAAAGAACAAAAAGGTTGTTGACGAAGAAGAAACTCCAGCAGGCAAAAAGAAAGCCCTGGCTGGCGCTGGTCGAGCAGATCGTCTTCGCAATCCTAAGATTCAAACCACTAAGGACCTACATCTCATCGAAGACGATGAGGGTGGTCGCAGAGGTGGCGGCGGAAAAGGCCGAAAGAAACAGATCACGATCGCTCGTAAAGAAAAAGCGATCCTGGTTATGCCATGTTCACTACGAAGCTTCTCCGAGGCGGCCGGGGTTCCTGCCGCTCGCGTATTGCGATCGTTGATGATGATGGGGACGATGGCCAACATCAACTCCACCTTGACCCAAGAGCAAGCGGAGTTGATCGCTGCCGACATTGGAATTGATATCGAGTTCAAGCAAGCGGAGTCGCTCGAAACCAGTCTGATCAATAAACTGGAAGCGGTTGAAGATAATCCAGAGGATATGGAAACCCGTCCTCCGATCGTTACGTTCTTGGGTCACGTCGACCACGGCAAGACGAGTTTGTTGGACTACTTGATTGGAACCAAGATCGTTCGTGGAGAAGCTGGTGGTATTACCCAGCAGATCAGAGCGTACACCGTTAAGAAAGACGGTCGGCTCGTGTCGTTCGTCGATACACCTGGTCACGAAGCCTTTACGGAAATGCGTGCTCGCGGTGCCAACGTAACCGACATCGCCATTTTGGTCGTCGCACTTGATGACGGTATCATGCCTCAGACCGAGGAAGCCATATCGCACGCAAAGGCTGCTGGTGTTCCGATTGTTGTCGCGGCAAACAAATGCGATTTGCCCGGCGCGGACGTGAATCGTTTAATGACGCAAATGACCGAACATGGGCTCACCCCGAGTGCGTGGGGGGGCGACATTGAAGTCGTCGAGACCAGTACAATCACTGGTCATGGAATGGACACATTGCTCGAAACCGTTCTCACGGTCGCTGAGCTGCACGAATATCGCGCTAATCCGAAAAGAGCTGCGACCGGTGTTTGCTTGGAGAGTGGACAAGATCCCAATCGAGGTGTCATCGGCAAGGTCATGGTTCAGAACGGAACGTTGCGAGTAGGCGATATCGTCGTCTGCGGTTCCTCTTTTGGCCGCGTCAAGGCTCTTTATGACACTCTCAAACCAAACAAACAACTCACCGAAGCCGGCCCATCGATTCCTGTAAACATTACAGGTTTGGATACCGCACCGGAGGCAGGCGAGAAGTTCTTTGTTCTCGATGATATTGCCCAAGCGAGACAATTAGCAGCTGACCGAGAAAATGCGGTCCGCGCCCAATCGCTCTCGGGAACGTCCCCCAAGGTGTCGTTTGAGACGTTCCAAGAACTGCTCCAATCCGGCAAGCTTGGAGTTAAAGAAGACAAGGTTGTCCTCAACCTTATCATCAGAGCTGACGCCCGTGGCTCTTTGGAAGCGATCGAAAAGGAACTTACCAAACTCGATCACCCCGAGGTAGAAATCAAGATTCTGCAAAGATCAGTTGGTGGTGTAACCGTTGCAGACGTCACACTAGCGAGCGCTTCGCAAGCGGTGATTGTCGGATTTAACGTCATCCCAGACGAAGCAGCCAGATTGCTGGCAGATGTTCGAAATGTCGAAGTTCGGCGATACGACATCATTTACAACTTGGCGCAAGACATCAAGGCGTTGATTGAGGGACGGCTCAAGCCAGAGGAGCGTGTTGTAGAACTGGGACGTGCGCTGGTTAAGCAAGTGTTCTCGGTCTCTCGTGTTGGTGCGATTGCCGGCTGTTACGTTCTCCAAGGACAAGTCGAACGGGGCTGCAGAATCCGCGTGAACCGCGAGGGACGCAAGATCGGCGACTATGCACTGGACACGTTGAAGCGACACAAAGACGACGTCAAAGAAGTACCGCGAGGAATGGAATGCGGTATCAAGCTGGCTGGGTTCAACGACATCAAGCCAGACGACTTGTTAGAAGCCTATCGCATTGAGGAATTTGCGCGGACTTTGGATTCCACGAGACAGTAACGCTCGTACCTCATTAATAGTACTTGAGCGAGAAAGATCGTAGTTACAATGACGGCAAGAAGAATACTTAAAGCGGGTGAAGCGATACGCGAGGTTGTCTCTATGGCAATCTTGACAGAGTTACGAGACCCTCGCGTAAAGAATGTAACGGTGTTGGGTGTTGAAGTCGCTCCGGACATGCGCGAAGCAAAAGTAGTCGTGAGCATCATGGGCAATAAAACTCAGCAAGCCACGAGTCTGAGAGGTCTTCAGAATTCAGCCGGATTCTTGCAAGCGAGAATTGCAGACCGGATCGACACACGTTACACGCCAAAATTAACGTTCGTCCTCGATGATGGCATTAAAAAATCGATGGCGGTTTCGCAGATTCTAGAACAGATCGCAGCGGAGCGGGCTGAAACAGCCACTCATAAAAAATCGTTGGCAGCTGACGGTTCCGATCAACAGCCTTTGATGACGGATGCAGAAGAAACCGTAGAAGAAACCGCAGAACAAACCCAAGTGCATGATCACAAAGATGGTTCTATCGAGGGTAATGACGAGCATCTACCAACGAATTAATTCAATCCCTTCCATTCAAAAGATTTCGAATCGTTCGATTCACCTAGAGCATAATGAGCACACGTGTCGAAAAGTTTGAGCAGCTTTATAAATCGCTGAAGAAACACTTTAAGTTTACAGAGGGTTCTGTTGAACGAACGGTGCTGGAGCACATGCTCTACGCATGCTGCCTGGAGGACGCACGAAGCGAACAAGCGGACGAGGCTTTTGCAAAGCTTCAGCAGTCCTATTTTGATTGGAACGAAGTTCGGGTTACAACGACCATCGAGCTGAGCGATGTTCTATCATCTCTTCCCAACCCAGCTGCTGCAGGACATCGTATCAAACGTTGTTTGCAATCCCTTTTCGAAACTCGCTATCAGTTTGATCTCGAGGATATGAAAAAGGCTAACTTAGGAAAAGCCACGGAGGAAATGCAGGCTTGGCAGGGAATGACCCCTTTCGTTTTAAATTACACTTCGCAGCATGCGTTGGGTGGGCACGCAATCCCCATTGATTCCTGCACCGTGGAGGCTTTGTGGGCTGCTGGCATTTTGACCGACTCCGAAGCAGAAAAGAAATCCGTATCGGGTGCCGAAAGAGCGATCCCCAAAAACAAAGGGGACGAGTTTGCATCGCTGTTACATCAATTCGCTGTCGAGTACAGCCTCAATAAAAAGCACGCTAGCTCTCTCGCCGTCTTCAAAGATCTAGGGGGTGCACCCAAGGTTAAACAGGCACCTCCTGCGCCCGCTGCAAATCCATCTGCCTCATCCAAGAGCAAAGCAGCAGACGCGAAAAAGGAAACCAAATCCGAACCACACGATAAACCGAAAGCTGCCGCTAAAGAACCTGCCGCTGTCCCCGCAAAAGCCGCACCGGCTTCCCCAGCTCCGGGCAAAAAAGACTCCAAAGCCGATGCTACGGTTCCTCAAAGCGAATCCAAAGCTTCTGCGACAGCCAAGAAGCCAGCCGATAGCAAGCCAGTCGCCAAACCAAAAGATGCGCCGAAGGAAGCCGCTCCTGAAAAACCATCCAAAGCGCCGGGCAAGTCCTCTGATAAGCCTGTAGAAAAATCTTCTGTTAAAGAGGCGGACAAAAAGGCGCCAACCAAGGTGACCAAAGAGGCGGGCAAAGCAGAGTCTACAAAATCAGATTCGACCAAGGGAGCGACTGCTAAGGGAACGCCTGCCAAAGCAAAGCCACCGGCTGCGAAACCCGCAACAAGCAAAGCCTCTGTGGACAAAAGTAAAACAGACAAAGCAAAAGATTTGAAGAAGCCAGAGAAGAAGACGGAACCGAAAAAAGCCGATACGTCTTCCAAAAAGCCCACTAAGATGGCGAATAACGTCAAAATTACAAAGAAAAAACCTAAGTAACTCAAATAACGTTTCGGAGTTGGAAGCATGGCAGGCCATTCGCAGTGGGCAAACATCAAACATCGAAAAGCTGCGGTCGATGCAAAACGCAGTAAGCTTTGGAGCAAGCTCTCCAAGGCAATCATTGTGGCCGCAAAGATCGGTGGTGGAGATCCATCCGGAAATGTTCGCTTGCGAGCCGCAATCCTCGAGGCCAAAGCGGTATCGTTGCCTCGTGACAATATCGAACGAGCCATCAAAAAGGGAACGGGCGAACTCGATGGTGGTGATGTTGAAGAAATTCTGTACGAGGGGTACGGCCCAGGCGGGGTTGCTGTTCTTTGCGATATCATGACCGATAATCGAAATCGAACCGCTCCCGAAATTCGCAAGCTCTTCGATAACCATGGCGGAAAACTTGGCTCCACCAATTGTGTTGCCTATATGTTTGAACGCAAGGGAGTTATCTCGATCAAGCAAGCTGGGGTTGATCTCGAAAAACTCATGGAATTGGCCTTGGAGAATGGTGCCGACGACGTGACGGAAAGTGGCGAGTATCTTGAACTAACTTGTGCACCGGAGGCGTACACCGGGTTAGTCGAAGCCCTCGAATCGCAAAATGTCCCGATAGAAACAAAAGAAGTTGCGAGAGTTCCAAGTAACACGGTTGAGGTAGATGGGGAAACGGCGATCTCGGTTATGAAGTTGCTCGAGAAGCTCGAAGATCACGACGATGTTCAGTCCGTTGCCACCAACGTTAACTTTAGCCAAGAACAATTGGATTCCTTTCAATAAATTGTTTCCAAATGCCAACAGAGAATAAGCCAATCGTTCGCATGGAACGGTTGGATGCGTCGCAGCAGGATTTCCCCGATGCGATCAAGCGATTGAGAGCCAAGCTAAGTCCAGACGGCTCAGTAGTATCCCCCCGCGGAAGAGAGCTAACGCAAAAGGTGTTCGGAGCGGCGTTATCTCCTGCAGAGGTGGTCAATCGAATTTGCAGCGACGTCAAAGCCCTCGGCACCGAGGCGGTAGTGAAGTATGCTCGGGCCTTGGACAACCCCACGGTCACAGCACAGTCTCTTCGCGTTCCCATAGAGTTGATGGAGAATGCACACCGAAATGCATCACGTGATTTTCTCGACGCCGTGCGTCGTATCCGACACAACATATCGGTCTTTCAAACGAGTATTCTGCACAAATCGGTAAGGGTAGAGCCCTCTCCCGGCGTCGTGCTGGAGCAGTGCTACAAACCACTCCGTCGTGTCGGCATTTGTGTGCCTGGCGGAGCAGCCGCATATCCGTCGACCGTTCTGATGACGGCCGTGCCTGCTCAGTGTGCCGGAGTTGACGAGATTGCCATCGTCGCGCCTCCCACCCCCCTCGGGGCCTACAACCCAGACATGTTGGCGGTTTGTTACGAATTAGGACTTCGCGAGATTTACGCAGTCGGCGGAGCTCAAGCGGTCGCGGCTTTAGCCTACGGCATTAATGAGATTCCTGGAGTCGACAAGATCGTTGGACCGGGCAATCTGTTTGTGGCCTTAGCCAAACGACATGTCTATGGAGAAGTCGACATCGATTCGATAGCTGGTCCGAGCGAAGTTGTAGTGCTCGCCGATCAGACTACGATCCCCGAATACGCTGCGTCCGATGTGCTGGCTCAAGCGGAGCATTCTCCTGGCGCGAGCATCGTTATAAGCTGGGATGCAGGGATCTTGGAAAAGATCGAGGAGTGTGTTGCAAAGCAGTTGGGCACACTGGAGCGAGCCGACTTGACGTTAGCATCATTGAATGAGTTTGGTGCATTGATACTTTGTCGTGACGAAGCTGAGGCGTGCAAGATAACGGACATGATCGCACCGGAGCATTTGCAAATCGCGATCGAGAATCCCCGTCGGCTGTTGGGAAGCATACGCAATAGCGGTGCTACATTTCTCGGTGCCTATTCACCGGTCGCATTAGGGGACTACGCAGCAGGTCCGTCGCACGTTTTGCCGACGGGTGGTACCGCACGATGGGCGTCAGGTTTATCTTCGAATCATTTTCTCCGATCCAGCAGTGTTATCGAGTTCGATCAAGCGGCATTGAGTTCAATATCTAGCGACATCGCCGCATTAGCAGATAAAGAGGGTTTAACCGCTCACCGCGAATCGGTGCACTTACGTGTTCACAGCTAAGCAGCCACTAGAATTGACCAACCACCTGTAGCCGAAGTCGCCAGACTTTGGATATCGTGCCGGCAATCCCTCCAATCTGTGGCCAGATCGGCTACAAGAGACGCGTCGCTCGCTGCGCTACAAGCGAAAGAGATCCGCGTATTTGGGCTCGAGTACTAACATCTGAGAATTGCGTTCTGCTAACGCAGAGATGCTCAAAAACGGATTACATGCGATCGCAGTTGGTAAAAAAGCGCCGTCGCAAACGTAAAGACCTTCGTGAATCCGGTATTCACCCGTCTCGGGATCTATGTCGCCACCATGAGCCGTATCGTAGACTTGCCCCTTGTGATTGACGACGCCACTACGTGGATCATCGCTCATTCCACATCCACCCAAGGGATGGACCGAAATCATCTTGTCACCAAAGAGCTTCAAGTATTTATATTGTCCACCATGGCCATGCGCAATCCGAGCGAATTGCTCGCGAATCATTCGACGGTAATCACTCTTGGTAAGTCCAGGCCACGATACATAGGCATTACCGTTGTCTTCGAGAATCAGCTTGCCCTCCTGGCGATCATGCCCCATGCCAAGCAGAATTTGCGTTTGATCTAAATCGAGATCACGCATTAGCAATTTCAGCACATTAGCGTAAGCTCTCGCTGCTACCCCCTCTTGGACCAGCGTTCGGTCGAATAGGTTTGGGTAGTTCGGAGTGGTAACGTTCGTTTGAATGGTTGGCCCGACACGCACACCATCGTGTTCGTAAGCGCTCGATCCTCCCACGTAAGTCGGGCAATCGGTTTTGCGAATAAAGCCGAGGGCGTCCCCATTACCAGTCCAATTGCAACCAAGCTGCCTCGAAAAATCGAGACCTTCGCTCTGTGATCGCATCAAGATTTCCGAGCTGCCAATACTCCCCGCTCCGAGCACCAAGATGCGAGTGGTCACGAATCCCTCGTACTCCTCGTGGCTACCGTCTTCCTTGCGATCAAAGTAGATAAATCGAACTCGCCAAAAGCCATCGCATTTCTCGACTTCGCGCACCTCGGTTTGCGTGAATATCATCGTGTTGTTGCGACGCGCGATGGGCAGATAATTCGTAACAAGCGTATTCTTCGCCCCGACGTTGCATCCTGTTAAGCAGTCACCGCAATCGATGCAACTGCGTTGCCGTATGCCATGCTCGTTGAGGATCGGTAAGTTCGATTCGATATTCGATCGAACAATCGTTAACGCGGCCGCTTCAAAGTGCATGCCGTAATCTTGCAGACGCTCGATGGCCAAGCGCTGAGCTCGCATTTTGTGTGTCCAGTCATGCGGCTCGGTTCGCACGTTAAGGATTGCAGAAGTCAGATCATAATAGGGTTCGATCACCCCCATGTCGCGAAGAGCATTCGGCCATTGCGTTTGAAGAAACACATCCGAGTCAGGGCGAATAGCAACGTTGGCATTGATTAACGACGAACCACCCAAACCGCTACCACTCAGTACGGCGATGTCTTCGCATTGCAGGACTTGAAAAAGTCC
>JALOQS010000422.1 GCA_025459355.1 Pirellula sp. | reverse complement strand
CAACCTGGACTTTACGCCAGCGATCGACCTACAATCCGCTTCGCGCGTCCTCAGTCCCTATGTTCGGCATGCTCGAATTGGATTCTTTGATAAAACCGGCACAACTTGCCCATGCGGATCGACCCTTACCTAGCTAGCATTAACATGAACCTGCGATCGTTAACCACTTTGGTTTGGCTTGGTTCTTGGCTGTTCCTATGGTTTTCTCACTTAACTCCGCATGCCAACGCTCAATCAACGTTTGCTAGCTCTACGAATAACATTCCCCTTGGCAAACAAAATGTTGCTGGTGCGGCAGGTCGCGAGATGGTTGATCCGAATCTGCTGGTCTTTTATGCCCTAAAATCATCCATCGCAGGGAATAAAATCGCCTACAAAGTCCATCAGCTAACCAATGCCTATAACCAACAAGTGATCCTGAGTGGTGAGTACAAGAGTACGGGCAATTGGACTGGGCAGTTTCGGTATACAGCTCGCGTGTCAGCCGGTGAAACGACGCTGGACATCATCCAGATTTCGGATGGACGTCTCATGTACACCCAGTTTGGTGCGGATTCATCGCCAAAATTGGTTAACGTTGAGAAAGTCCGTGAACAACTGATTCCTCGCATTTACAGACCAGAAGAGAATCAAGATGTGTACGTCTTGCTAGCAATCGGCGGACAAGCAGAATTGCTGAGAAGCCTCTATCAGCGATACAACTGGTATCGCGCCGAAGAAGGCAAAATCGGTGGCTTGGATGTTTGGCAGCTATTCGGGAAGCTTCGCACAGAACCGCCAAAATATGTTGGAACAGCCGAAATTGATCAGCAACTCTTGGCATTGAATCCAGAAATAGAAAATCTGCCGTCGCATGTACGATTAACTCTTGGCAGGCCAGTTGCCGGACAAAACGAAACTTCGATTCCCTATTTTCCTTATCAAATCGAATACTTCCGACTTGAGAAGAACAAAGAGGGGCATGTCGTTCGGCTGGCTCCGCTGAGCAAAATCGAGTACCTGGAGCCAACCCGCAACTTTAAAGAGAGTGAATCGGACTTTATCTTTCGCGTGGCACCGACCATCGAGCGAATCGACGAGGAGACGTCTCGTTATCTTCCTCGCACGCAACCTTAAGTATCGGTGCCTTTAGCCGAATATGTCCGAACAACTCATCACGCCTGTGTCTCGTAGCCTTTGCGGCTCTCTCGTTTGAGGAACGAGTTGGCTTGTTCGTCACCGACGATCTCGCGTTTAGCTGGGTCCCATTTCAACTCACGACCGAGCCGGATGGCGATGTTAGCCACGTGGCATATTTCAAGCATACGATTGTGCGTCCATACATCGGAGATCGGTTGCTTGCGCGATCGCATCGATGCAATAAAGTTATCGGTATGGTTCTCGCTAACGGGACCACCGTAAACCGCTTCGACAGCTCCTTCAGGCAGTGGATTCTTTTCTAGGTCTTCGACGGGCTTACCGGACAATCGACCTCGGTTTACGAAGATTCGTCCCTCGGTTCCCTCAAACAGAATTCCATTGTCACCTTCACTGGTGATCACCATAGGGATATCGCCAGGCATGTTCGCGTGGATTTCAAACTTAGTCGGCGAGTTATATCGATCGCTAACTTTCGGATTTCCGTTTTCGTATTCCACTGGCAACTCATAGCTGACAGGCGTTATCTTGTTCGGGCCTGTTTCGCTGGCTCCCAACGCCCACATCGCTATATCGACATGGTGTGCACCCCAATCGTTCATTTGGCCGCCAGAGTACTCATACCAATTACGCCATGAATAATGGCAATTGGTGTAGAGCGGAACACCACCGCCGTAACCTTGCCGAATTTCTGGTAACGCACGATAGGGGGCCATTGGTGCTGGCCCGAGCCACATGTCCCAATCGAGTCCCTCAGGTACATCGATGACAGGGATTTCTGGTGAGCCTGTTGCTCCGTTGATTCCGCATGTCACCTTTTTAATTTCTCCGAGCCTACCGCTCCGAACGATCGCAATCGCTTTCAAAAAGCGGCTGTCAAACTCGGTTCGTTGCATGGTTCCCACTTGGCAAATGCGACCGGTTTGTTTGACAATCTTCTCGATGAGTTTGCCTTCATCCACCGTGAGTGTTAGCGGCTTCTCGCAGTAAACATCTTTTCCGGCCAACATGGCTTCGACCGTAATTTTGGTGTGCCAGTGATCAGGAGTCGCGATCATCACGGCATCGATGTCTTTGCGATCTAGAATCTCTCGGTAATCTTTATAACCATCAGCGGCTTTGCCCGTTTTGTTCTTGAGCTTTTCGTTGATAGCTCCAAGCACATTGGCATCGACATCAGCGAATGCGGCAAAGTCCGCGTACTTGGTCGACTTATCCGTGATAGTCCAACCTTGATTTCGTAAACCAATCGTTGCGAAAACGGGTCGTTCGTTGGGAGAGTCTTGAGCGCGAGACTCGCTGCTGGTCCCAACGAAGTAGCTTGCGCAGGCCACGGCCGACGTTGTCTTTAAAAAGCTACGTCGACTTTTGTTTTTTGGAGAGATCATTTTGTACCTTTCGAGAGATAAGACTAAGGGGCGCTATATTCGAATCAAGAATTCTTTTTGCCCCGGTTCAATCCGGTTCTATTTGTCTTCACGACCATTGTGTGTGGAGCTTAGTATAACCTTGGATTCGAAGACTTGGTGCGCAGTAACGAACAAACGCGGTTTGCCGTGTCGCCCTAGGCTAATCCTTTCCGCAGACTAACTGATTTTG
>JALOQS010000131.1 GCA_025459355.1 Pirellula sp. | reverse complement strand
ACGCTCGACGCCCTAAAAGCTCACACTTTAAGAAACGAAAAAAGCCAGAAAAACCAGGCAATCCACCACCAACTGAACCAAAGTGAGTGCCATTAGGCGTTAGCCTCTGGTTCCCCCGCAACCCGCAGCGTTAGCGAGGGACCAGTCAACACGTTCAACCAGTACATGAAAGACGCCACGCTGATGATCAACAAGCCATCGCTGTTGATGTCAGCCATCAACATGATCGAGGCGTTACCACTCACGCAGGGCGACACCAAGGGAGATCTGTACGAGTACCTGCTTAGCAAGTTGACCACGGCGGGCATCAACGGCCAGTTTCGCACGCCGCGACACATCATCGACTTGATGGTCGATCTGGTTCTCGAAGGAAACGAACAAGAAGCCTTGTCGTGGACAGTGGGCGATCCCGCCTGCGGTACAGGGGGCTTTTTGGTGCAGTTCATGGAAGGGCTTCGCAAGCGTCATACATCGCCCGACGGTATTCACGTCGATCAAGAAACCGGTGACAAAACCTACACGGCAGACATGATCGAGCCGTCGCAATGGAAGCACATCAAGAGCGAGATGTTTCACGGCTTCGATTTCGATGTGACGATGCTCCGTATCGCCGCGATGAACATGATGTTGCATGAGATCGACACGCCCGACATCAATTATCAAGACACGCTCAGCACCAACTTCACCGACCGCAAAGAGACCAAGCGTTGGGCGGAAGACGCTTTTGATTTGATCCTCGCCAATCCACCATTCAAAGGCTCGCTTGATGAGGAAGATGTCCACAAGACTCTCACGGGCAAAGTCAAAACGAAGAAGACCGAGCTGCTGTTCATCGTGCTGATCCTTCGAATGCTCAAGCTCGGTGGGCGTTGTGCCGTCATCGTTCCCGATGGCGTAACCTTCGGATCGTCCAAGGCTCACAAAGAGCTGCGAAAGATGTTGGTCGAAGAGAACCAGCTCGAAGCAGTCATCAAACTGCCGTCAGGTGTGTTCCGTCCCTATGCCGGTGTCAGCACCGCGATCCTGCTCTTCACCAAGGGAGGTCAAACCGACAACGTATTCTTCTTTGATGTGCAGGCGGACGGCAAGACTCTCGACGACAAACGGGACAAGATCGGAGCCGACGACGACTGGCAGGACTTGGATGTTCTGCGAGAGGCATGGCCCAAATGGAACGTCGGTGCCGGAAAGAAACACTTCAAGGATCGCACCGCGAACGCCTTCTTCGTGCCCAAGTCGGAGATCGAAGAGAACGCGTTCGATCTCTCCATCAATCGGTACAAGAAGATCGTTCACGAGGAAGAACAATACGACTCGCCGAAGGTCATTATCGGTCGGCTGAAGAATCTGGAAGCTGACATCGTATCGGATTTGGAAGAACTGGAGGCGATGCTAGGATGAAGATTCAAGATGTATGTGAAGTCGTGCGTGGCAGCAGTCCACGACCCCAAGGGGACAGTCGGTATTACGGGGGACCGGTGCCACGCTTGATGGTAGCGGATGTTACACGCGATGGAATGTATGTAACTCCACACATCGATTCGTTGACCGAGGAAGGTGCTGCGCGTAGCCGTCCGATGAAGGCTGGTGATTTGGTCATCGCGGTCAGCGGTGCTCCCGGTCTTCCCGCTATCCTCAAAACCGATGCTTGCATTCATGACGGTTTCGTTGGACTACGCAACCTTGATCAGGAAACGGTAAATCCAGAATTTCTCTATCGCTATCTCTACTATGTGAAGACCCAGAGTGGTCATGGTGCGGTTGGTGCAATTTTCAAGAACCTAACCAGTGATCAGATACGAGATCTTGAAATCCCGCTGCCGCCGCTGCCAGAGCAAAAGCGGATCGCCGACATCCTCGACAAAGCCGACGCCATACGCCGCAAACGGCGGGAGGCCAACGAGCTTGCGGGTACGTTTCAACACGGACTGTTTTCCGAGATGTTCGGCGACCCTATTTCCAACGAGCTTGAATGGCCTGTTAAGTCGTTTGGTGAAATGGCGTCGAATCAAGATGGGCGTCGAAAGCCGATCAAAGCCTCTGATCGCGAAAAAGTGAGTGGCGAGTATCCCTACTACGGCGCCAGTGGCATCATCGACTACGTGGATTCGTATCTGTTCGACGAGACGGCTTTACTGGTCGGCGAGGATGGAGCGAACCTGCTGGCTCGGTCAACGCCAATCGCGTTTCTGGCGACTGGCAAGTATTGGGTCAACAACCATGCACATGTCGTTACTCCCAATGGGAACGCGACTCTTCTTTACCTCGCCACGCATCTGAACATGCGAAGCATTCGCGACTTTGTCACGGGCAGTGCTCAACCCAAGCTGAACCAATCGAATCTCAACAAGATCCCGATCCCCTGTCCGCCGATTGAATTGCAAGAAGAATTCGATCGGCGTGTCAGCACTTTCGACCTGATTCGCAAGAAACAGGACGACGCCGATAAAGAAGTAGAGTCCACATTCAATTCCCTCGTCCAACGTGCATTCAAGGGGGAGTTGTAAATGACACCTTTGCCGACACAACCGCAAACGGAACGGAGTTTTCAATGACCAGAGCAATCGTGCTGGATAACGACGAGCAGGAAAGACTGACTCACTTTCTCAAAAGAAGGCAACTCAACGAAAGCATGGTTGCCTTGCTGACGAAGGTCAAGGAAGACCAAGACCTCAAGCGGGGACAGGTCACCACGGCTCAGAATGCGACTTACGAATCGATCATTGAGTCGCTTACTACATCATTAAATGAGGGATGGGTAACGACTCAACAGGTGGTCGAAATTCTCGACGGTGCGGAGATCGCTGGCCGACAGCATGTGTGTGTGTTCTCTATCCCGGACGATTTAATTGACGAAGTATCGACCAGCATCCAAAGTCCTGCGACTTTGAACGTGCAGGGCGTAACGCTGGACGAGTTCTGGGAAATCCCTCAAGAACCTTACACGAGACTGATCAAGAACGATCAAGCTTCTCTCGTCATGAAGGTTATCGCTCCCAGGTACTACTGGATCTCGGATGAGACTCAGCCATCGGACGATCTGATTGAAATTGTGAAGCGACGAGAAAAAGAGCGGACGGCTGTCATCATAAAGTTAGATCGTGTAAATAAGCTTTTGCAGATTCGGGTTCCGATTCGCGAGAAGGCTTCGAATCAAGATACAACGATTAGCGTCTATTCATTCATCGCGGAGATCATCAAGTCACAATATGATGATCAGGGGCTTGTGTGGTTCAACAAGGTTGCACGCTTTCCGCTTGCGGATTCATTCCAGAAGATCATTGAGAACAGAACAGACTTCGCCTTGTATACAGACACGCCTGAAAACCAACACTTCAAGAGCAGCATGTCACACAAGGCGGCAGGGGATGATGCTGCCGACATTCGCGATTTCGATCAATGGGGGTTCGCGGAAGGATTTGCTCGAACAAGTCTACGCGGAGCTTGGACACATGACGACATTGCGATTCACGTCAGGATGTATGCCGATAAAGTGAAAACAGGGAACCAGATGTCGAGAGAAGTATGTCGTCTCTTCTTTCCGCGGCCATGCACAGACGAGCAAGTGGAGCACGTAATTGACCGAATTAAAGCACATCTACCGTAACGCGGCCAACATTATTCGAGCCAAGTACTCGACGTTGAATGGTGTCGATAAGGTCCTTCGCAGTCTTGAAAAGAGACTCCCCAAGGAGCCGATGGACCCGCGTGTTCATAGAAACCTTTTCTTCGAGCCACGCATCGACTCGCAGCAACTTTCCGTGCCATTGGAGACGGCTGAAACGGTAGCGGTTCAGTTGCAGAAGTTTGGCCTTTTACGCCTATGGGTCCGCGTCACTTGTCCGAACAGAGAAGAAGGTGAGTCTGGCACAGTACTCGAAACTGACACTCCCTCTGACTTTGAATTGCTGGCCAGTCGAAGCTGCGACCACTGCGGAAGCCACCACGACTTCGAGTGGCGGAATACGGAAACATTCTATGCGGTTAACAGTGGCGGGGACGAGTCCGATCAAGCGTTCAAGTACGAGAGGCTGAAGTCCAAGATTCAGCGAGTTGTAGCAAATGGCCGTCCAGAACAGTCTTTCGATCTGGTGCGTTGTGAGACGGTTCTGAATGAAGCGAATGGCCACACCGCACTCGCAACAACTGATCGAGTTATCGCACTGGCACTGCACACAAACCACGCTGTCCTTGATATTCCACCGGCGATCTCCGCGTGGTGGAATGCCTGGATGGGACCGTTATTAATGATCGGCGCTTATTCTGTACTGATAATCCCTGTGGTCCGGTTTTGCGGACAGTGGATCGGGGTACTCTTCAGCATAGTGGTTCTTGTGGCTCTATTTCTTGTCATTCGCGGACAGGTCAATGCGACACTCGCACCAACCGTGATACAACGGACTGCACTGTGCAGCGGCCTGTCACTTGCCACCTTTTGTGTTGCTGCTGGATCGACAGGATTTCACATCAATGCCGAAGCTGGACAGAATTCCCCTTGGTGGAGTAAAGTGGCCTTCGGCGAAGTTTCTGAACCGCTGCTTTATTCCGGCCTTTCCGTTTACGCCTTGACTCTGATTTTTGTGTTCTTCTTTGACTTTCAAAGGGGATGGTTTGCTCGAAACGGAATACGAAGCATGACGCAAGCGAGTCAAGGTGAAGGAGCAACATTATGATTACCGGCATTGATTACCGGCATTACTGTCGAGAACTTCAAGGGCATTCGCGACCGCGTGAAGCTCGACTTTCAACCCATCACCCTCTGGTTCGGTGCGAACAGTGCCAGAAAGAGCACGATCGTGCATGCATTGCATTGCGCCCGGGAAGTCTTCGAACGGCACAATCTCGATGCTGACCAAACAATTGCAGGCGGCAAGTACATCGATCTTGAAAGTTACAAACGCCTAGTGCATCGAGATGGGAATTTGATATGAGCCAACCACCCATACCCGGTCCGTTTCAATTTGAGAATCAATGCGAGACCAATTCAAAAGTATCAGACAACTTGAATAGCCACAGTCGCAGAGATTATGCCTTGACTGTACACCAACTTTCCGGTCTATAATACGGGGGTTAATTTTCTACGTTCTTCAGGGTAGCATATAAAACAGTCGAGAGGTATTACGCATGAGAAAAGTCGCGCAACATCTCGAGTCTCACGCAATAGCAGCCAAGACTAACATTGAACGAGATGAGTTCGGGCGTAGTAGCTTCAACCGCTTTTACTACGCGACCTTTCTAGAAGTGCGCAAAATGCTAACTCAGATTAATCCGAAGTGGTCCGAACCCGCACATAAGAGCTTGCCAGATATCCTTAGGAAAGCCTTAGTGGAAAAATTTAAGCTACACCTGAGTAAAGGAGTGCTTCCCAAACATGAATCACGGCGTCTGAGCTCGACTGTTTCGACTGCGGCTTCGAATCTAGCAAGCTTACTGGAGGAAGGATCTGGAACACGTGTCGTCGCTGACTACCATCCAGAAATTCCGGTAGAAGACTTAGGCTCTGTCCTGGAGCTTAACGGCACTAAATTGAGTCGGGCCTCAAGATGGCCGGATGAGGCAGATCGAAATTGCGCTATAATACTGAAAGCAGGGAGGGATCTTGGACTCCTCTAACAGACGTAAGATTCACAAATTTCTTGCTAGTTACGCCGAAGGAAAGTACGCTGACTCAGGTGTTGAATTTAACTACGAATCTGGAGAGTACATTGTTCTGCTTCCTAAGACAATTGGTGCCATAACTGAGAGGGCATGTGCCATGCTCAAAAATCGCCTGGCATCAGATGTCGGAATTCCAGTTAGCATTCGAGTTCTGACAGGCGAAGCAAACGAGGTCGTTGCTGCAGCGATTCGCAAGTCTGCTAGTATTGTTTTGGGAAACGTTTTCGAAGAAACTATCGTTAGCGTTTCGCCGTCCAACTGTGTAGACGTGATTGTAATTGTAAACGACGTTGAATTTGCAAGCATCAAGCCTATTCGAGACGATGTGGTGTTTAGATCCGGCCTGCTACTGAAAGCAATGGATTTATCATTACGTCATCTCTGTTTTGGATCACTAAGCGACGCGACGCCTACTGACGCTCAGATTTTTCGTCTACTTTTCGCAATGGCACCTGTTACACCTGCTGACCTCGAGACAGGTCTCACGGCGGCAGGGCACACCGTACCATCAATCGAATGGCTTAAAAGGCGGCTGGATCGTCTCACGCGAGAAAAGTTTATTCTTTGGCAGGAGGGCGATGAATTTGTCCTTACAGAAAAAGGAGTGTCGAGCCTACCCCGCTCGTTGAATCGAAATTCGCCTGATATTCAACGAGCTCTTGCCCTCGCTCGAAGGCGATGGGTATAATATGGATCCGAGGAGAGGTGGGTGAACTTTCTTGCGAGAGGATGTTTCGTCCTCATTAGCAAAAATCAGCCTTAGAAGGTTCGGTGTGTTTGTTCCCTCCGCTGCTCCGCAGCTTCACGAACAAACACCCCGTTCCTCAACGGAAGTAACCAACTTCGCTATTGATTGATGAATGCACCGCCTCTCCTCGTTTCTTTCCGCTCTTTGGAACGGTTATTGTACGCGCTGGATGCGGAAACTCGCGAATCGTACGAAGACAGCATTAAAAATCTGTATCAGCAGAATCGACCAATAGTTGTATCAACGAAAGTGCTAGGCGTACTTTTTGGTCTACGCCCACAATTCATTAGCACGATGCGACGTCGACCGCATCGCTACTACAATCGTTTTGAAATTCGCAAGGGCAACAAGAAACGGCTGATACAGGCCCCTAGAGTTTCGTTAAAAATAATCCAAAAATGGTTCGGACATCATTTTGGAAGTTCGATTGAATTGCCGGACTGCGTCGTTGGTTTCGTTCCTGGGAGATCTGCCGTTGAAGGAGCTTCGCGGCATTGTGGAGCAGATTGGTTGTTTTCAACAGACATCGAGAATTTTTTCCAGTCGACATCCCAGAACGCCGTAGTTTGTTCACTAATTCGGTTCGGATATTCACATGAAGCAGCGAGTCTTATTGCTGATCTAAACTGTATTAATGGAGCATTAGCGCAAGGGTCGCCCGCGAGTCCAGTACTTGCAAATATTTCTCTCTGGGAGGTTGACGAACGCCTAAACCAAATTGCAATTGAACACAATGCTATCTTTACCCGATACGCAGATGACGTCGTATTTTCTGGGAGAGGAACACGTCCGGAGAGGTTGCGTGAACAAGTTGAGAAAGTATTCGTGTCAACATGTTGGTCTCTTGCAGCACATAAGACCCGATTCTCCTCCCGCCCACAAAGATTGAAGGTATACGGCCTGTTGGTACACGGAGCAACGCCTCAACTAACAAAAGGCTATAGGAAAAGAATACGAGCAATTAAGCACCAACTTAAGAACGGCACTATTCCAGTCGACAAGCAGGCCAGTGCAGAGGGGCACCTTTCGTATGCCAAGCAGATAGAGGGATTTTCGCGAACCAAGTAAGTCTTCGCTATAATGTAAAATAGTAGAGTTTTCGTTAAGAATGAACGATTGTTGCAATCCACTCTTTGTCGCTATCACATTTCAGGGAAAGAGCGTTGCTGAATTGAACAAGGCTTTTCGTGAGTCGATCGAAGATTACCTAGCGTTCTGCAAGCAACGCGGTGAGACTCCAGACAAGCCATTCTCAGGCCAGTTTGTAACCCGAATCTCACCCGAACTGCATCGTCAGGTCAATGTCGCGGCAGCTCTTGCCGGCAAGAGCCTAAACGCGTTTGTGACCGAGCAACTGCAGTCTGCCGTGCAAAAAGGCCATGCCTCAAAGGTCTCACGCAAGAACCTTGCCAAGAAAGCGAACAGACCAACCAATACAAAAACGTCAACCCGCAAGAAGAAGGGTATCAAGTCGTAAACTTAAGATCGATTCCCCTTAACAAGATTCCGAGCGATCGCGAGAAAGCTGCTAATGATTTTGCCCGAAGGACGCTTATTCCAACTCAGGATGTCAGTCGGCTGAAAAACCTGCGAACCGAACACGCAGCTAAGCAGTTTGCGTCAGAGATTAATACTGATCCAAGTGTGGTTGTCGGGAGACTCCACTACGAACAATTCATTCCTTTTAGCCATCTGAATCATCTGAAATCCACCTTGCAGTGGGCGTAATGGAATTCACTTGCGGTTAGATTGTCGATTGGCGACATGAAAAATGCTATGATTGGTCTCAACGAAGGCTGCGAAGAGTTAGCCATATGACGTCGATAGGTTCAACCCGATGTTTATTACTTGTGGCAATGAAAGCTATTAGAGTAAGGACCGGACTATGTCAGACTGTGATACAACCGAAACAACTACGCCCACGGTCCAACCCGTTCTCTTTCCAGAGCGATGGATTAAAAAACGCTATGGATTCTTTCTGCTTGTCGCTCTGTTACTGTGGCCTTTTGTTGGTTTGGTTCCTTCACTGGAATCACTTGTCGTTAATGGATTGCTAATCGATCGTTACTGGCAACTCGCCTATCTGACTATCACGAACGTTGTCGCCTTCTTCTTCGCAGTCTCAATTCTCCGTGTACTCGGGGCTCGCAATCCGGGTGGCAAACTATCGATGTTTCTTTTCGGTGACAGTGAAAGACCATGGGGACGAACTCGTGTCATAAGCGTTGCATCGGTCGCAGCATTCGCCCCTCTCTTTATTGCCTTGAAGTTCGGTAGCGAATTCTCTGGCTATGGATTTCTACACGTATGCAAGTCAATAACGACGGTTGGAATAAGCGCAGTCGTGGGAGTTGTAGGTTTATGGGTATTAGGCTTCGTTAAATGCTGGATTTTTGGTAGCCACATCGATTCCTCCAATACCTTTCCTTTTGAATCACGATCAGCCCAAGGATTTTTAATCCTCCGCAACGCATCTCAAACGATGGAAAGGTATTTGATAAAATTGGGACTCGGGAATACCGATCTTCAATTTTTGGCCTATCTCGGATTACTTGCGATGGTGCATCACCAGCTCGCTCGTTGGCTCGAAAACAACGAATATTGGCTCACGTCAGCCCCGTACATGTTGGTGCTCTTCGTTTGGTTAATGTTCATGATCCTCGCAGGATTAGCCAATTGGCTTGACCGCTGGAGAATCCCCTCTCTCATCGTGTTTGTGCTGGCCTTTTCTATTTTGCTTTCGTTTCGTGGATCGGTTCGATTGCTAAACACTCTTCCAGATAACTCCATCAATCAATATGTCAAGAAACTCCGGGACATTCGTGGTCGCGAAGATGAACTATTGGAAAACGGAGGTACCATACCAGATCGAAAAGAATTGATCGCTCGCGAGATGAAGGCAATCGATGATGCAACTTGGTCGGCAGTCCAAAAACGCATGAAGAATCTGGAGCCTTTTGGAAACGAAAAAGGGAAAACGCTCGTTATCGTTACTTGCCCTGGCGGCGGGATCCACGCTGCGGCTTGGGCGTCATGTGTTCTAGATCAATTGTCAAACGAATATGTCGAGTTCAAAGACTCATTGTGCGTCATAAGTGGAGTTTCGGGAGGTAGTGTTGGTTCCCTCCTGTTTGTTGGATCAAGATATGAAAACGAACTTCTTGAAAGAGTTCTGGTAAGTGCTGCAGCACCAACGACCGAAGAGGTTCATAGTGAGCTAAAAAGTAAAAGCCCGGCTCTCGAACTTTCGTCTCGCTCCGCCCTCGAAGCAATCGCGTTCGGCTCGACAGTTGATGATCTATACGGGCTCATCGGAATAGACGGAGCAGGCAGAGGCCAACGGCTCGAGGACAGCCTCAAATCCAGACTCTCGACCGATCTTCAGACGATGACCATGGGGCAATGGGGTGATCGTTCACTATCTGGGTCGGTACCAATCGTTATCTTCAATTCCACAGATGCCGTAACAGGTAGACGCATTTTGTTTGATACCGTACCAACCCCATGGCGTGCCTCCAGTGTTGGACTCACAGCTAGGCCTCTAAACTACCGCGAGCTCTTGGATACCAGTACGCAGGCCCACGATGTGTTACCAGCGACGGCCGCACGGACTTCGGCGACGTTTCCGTATATATCGCCCTTTACCAAACCAAGCAAATCCAGTGACATCGGCGATCACGTCGCTCTATGCGACGGAGGATATGTCGACAACGAGGGGATTGTTACCGCCGTGAATTGGATCGAGTTCCTACTACGGAATTGGGTCAATGATCGGGTCTTTGATCGTATATTGTTATTGAGAATTGAACCCGCTTTCGTTGAAGATAAAAATCAACCAGCCGAGGCCGGTGGACTGACGGGTGCGCTTCGTTGGTGCGCTTCGTTGGATTTCTGGGCCAATAGAGACGATGGCAAATGTTCGATCCTCGTCTCAGTTGGAACGAGGCAATCTGGAGACAGATTTAGCAACTCTGTTTTTAACCGTTTCTAAGGAGCAGGGGAGCGATCCCGAACATGACACGGAGCCGCCGCTATTGGGAATGAAAGCCAGCGGAGAGCAGCCTTTGCCGCAAAACATGGTCGATTTACCTGCGTTCGATAAACGAAGACTCTCCGCACAAGACATCCGCAAAAACTGGGAGCAGATGCTCGACGAATACGACGCCACAGGAAATCTACCGGAAAATGCTTCGCAAACGGGAATCCCCCAAGCCATCATACATGACCCGAACGGATCGCAGGGCGTCGAAGAACCCGTCATTGTTCAGACCATCTCCTTTATCGATGCTAATCAGTCGATTCCTCTCAACTGGAAGCTCAGCAATCGGCAGAAATTAGGATATCTTCTCGCATGGAAACTTTGTTCAGCAGATGGTACACCTCTTAGAACAACTCTGGATCGCTATTTCACTCGAATAGATGCCGGCAATCAGTAGCAAGAGATGCGTTGAACGTGACAGCATGACTCGATCACGCTCAATTGGGGCCAGACACTGAAGTCAGTAAGCGGCGTGGTCGGGGGCGGAGTTGCGACAAATGACAACGAACGCGGTGGGCGAGACAACTAAAAGTTGGCTAAGCATGTAGAGGCCCTATCTGAAGTATCGCGGGACGCGGGTTCAATCCCCGCCGCCTCCACTCAAAGCCACTTTGCGAGTAATCGCAAAGTGGCTTTTTTCATTGGACTAGTGCAACCTTGCCGTCGTCATTAGGTGGATGGTACCAATTGCTGATATCTGCTGGTGGTACCAATTGGTGGTGCTTTGGTTTACTCGATGATCAGATTATGGCATTCGGACTCCCCAACTTTTGAAGTTGATTTCAACTTACGTAAGCACCAATTTTCAAGGAGGCTTGCGATGAAATCAGAAGCAATTCGAGCACGTGTTCGAAGACTTAGGAATCTAGGAAACACTATTAGCCAGTGCGCAAGGATGTGCAAAATGGACCGAAAGACCGCCGCCGATATCCTCAGCCAACCAGCGTTGCCGGTTGTCAAAAAAGAAAGAACTTATCGTACACATACCGATAAGCTGGCACCCTATTGGAGCGAAGTCGAAGATCTGCTCAAGAATGACTCCAAGCTCAAAGCGTATGTCCTCTTTGAGGAGATGCTAAAGCGGCATCCAGACTCTTTCGATCGTGCATGGCAACGTACCTTTGAGCGTCGCGTACGAGACTGGAAGCTCGAGCAACGCATCGAAAAAGATGTGACCTTTGATCAAATTCATGAGCCAGGGGACGTACTGGCTTTTGACTTCACAAGCATGAATGAACTTGGCATCATCATTGCCAATCAGAAGTTCGATCATATGCTGTTCCATGCGGTGCTGACTTACTCCAATTGGGAGTACATCGATCTGTGCTTTTCGGAGTCGTTCGAAGCACTCGCCAAGGGAATTCAGGGTTGCTTCCAGGCTATCGGCGGTGTGACTCGGCGTATTCGTAACGACTCACTTTCAGCGGCTGTTAACAACCTTAGCACCGATCGGCATTTTACGACCAACTTTCGCAACCTTGTTGAACATTTTCATGTGCAGCCTCACCGAATCAATGTCCGAACTCCGCGAGAGAATGGTGACTGCGAATCGCTTCACGGACATTTCAAAGACTACGTCGATCAGCGACTGCGAATCCGTGGATCGCGAGAGTTTGAATCGCGAGAAGATTGGATCACTTTCCTAAGAGATTGCATCGCCGAGAAGAACCTTGCTCGCCAGTCAAGATTCCTTCAGGAGCAAGCCACTCTAGCGGAGTTACCCACGAAGCTGTTTCCCACTTACACCGAGCAAGAATGTATGGTCGCAAGCAACTCGATCATCACTGTCAAGCAGAACCGATACTCCATTCCAAGCTGTTTCGTTGGCCATCGCATCCAGGTCAGGATCTTTGCTGATGATATTCAAGTATGGTATGCCTGTAAGCTTCAGTTCACCATGCCACGACTCATTGGAAAAAACCAAGCATATGTTGATTTTCGGCACGTGATCGACTCGCTTGTTCGCAAGCCGAATGCGTTTGCAAACTATCGTTTCCATGAGCACATGTTTCCATCCATCGAGTATCGAAAAGCCTTTGACACGCTGAATGCTTCGTTGGGTGAAGCCAGTGCGACTCGCATCTATCTGAGACTATTACAAGTAGCTAAACAAGAAGGGCTTTCTGCTGTTGAAGGCTTCGTTTCGGGACTCCAAGTTACAAGTGAAGGCTTGAGTGGAAAGTCGCTTTTAGCGAGCTTGGATTCCATCAAAACAACCGTTCCGGCAACTGTCGTAGAGAGTGTCCATGTCAAGGTGCCGGACCTTGATCCGTATGATAATTTACTTGAGCACAAGGAGGTGCTGAATGAACCCCAACACGATCCCGGCTGTCAACTCGACGCCGGAACCACAGCTCCCATCGGAACTGGCTTTCCGTTTGAAACGTCTTCGTCTGCCCACGATACGTTCGATGGCAATGAGCCTCTCGGAACAAGCAGCCAAGGAGAACTGGCCGCACCTGAAGTTCCTGAACGAATTGACGTTGCTGGAATGCGAATCACGCAACGCCAATCGGGTTCAGCGAGACTTGAAGAAGTCCGACCTGGAACGGAGCAAGACATGGGACCAAGTCGACTGGAAACGCTTACCGCTAACGATCCGACAACGCATGGACCAATTGCGCAGCGGCGAGTTCCTCAAGGGAGCGAACAACCTTCTGCTGTTTGGAAGGCCAGGCTCCGGGAAGACGTTGCTACTGAATTCGCTTGGGGACGCTCTTGTACGGGCTGGGTACAGAGTCTGCATGGCTCCGTGCGTGAAGTTGGTTCAGCATCTGCTCTTGGCGAAGAAGGAGCTGCGATTGCCACAGATGCTAACGAAGCTTGGGAAATTTTCAGCATTGATCATCGACGATCTTGGCTATGTGCAGCAGAGTCGGGAAGAGATGGAAGTGCTCTTCACGTTGATAGCGGACCGCTACGAGAAGACGAGTATTCTGTTGAGTTCGAACCAGCCGTTTTCGAAGTGGGAGAGTATATTCAAAGACCCTATGACCACGGCTGCGGCAATCGACCGACTGGTGCACCACAGCATCATCCTGGAGTTGAATGTACCGAGCTTTCGCACGAAACGTCAAACCGATATGGTGCGTCATAAATCGAGAGACTTTCCCCTGGGGAAATCTAACTGTCGCTAAAGTGGAGTTCTAACTGTCGCCGAACAGTTGGGGGCTCACATCGCGATGCTAACTTTCTGACGATACTCTCCGGCACGGAATCAACACGCTGACCGTTTTGAGTCAGTATTGTTTTTAAAGATGGCTCCAAATATACGATCTCGATACGTGCGTCATAAGCAGCGAATAAATCGATCCATCGACTACGCATCAGCTTTGTCGTATTGGTCGCATTAAACGCATAAGATACCCCCGATCTGAGAAACTCCTTGCATCGACTTTTGGCCTCTTGTGCCACCTGACCTTGATTGTCCGTTGGATCAATCTCAAGATCGCTTCGGATGTTATCTAACGAGACAACGGGCAAATGTGGTTTATTCTTGCAGAGCCATGTATCCTTGCCACTACCTGGTAATCCGGACATAAGTGTCACGGTACAAGAAAAATTTTCATGCGGTACGTAATAAAGGTTGGGCGATTGCTGCCTGAAAAACGTAAATCGGGCATGGTCGCTCTGAAACGCATAGGGTTGCTCAAAACAACCAAGCTCCTCCGATTGCAGCTTCCAATAATGTAAATTCTCTTCCGGACGAGTCATCGAGTCCGTATCACGCCCGCGAGTGTCAGCGATTGCAAATAGATACAACAAGCGATTGCTTACCAACCATGATAATCGAACAACCTCATGGATCGGCTCTTCTCGCTCCAGAAGGAATGCGGGGCGACCATGATAACGCACCAAACGAGCAATTTCTTCGCGCGTCTCAACATCGCACTCCAAATCGCGCAAGATGTTTCGTGCTACCAACTCCCCTTTGACCGCATGCTTTGGCGAACGCACCCTGCCTGTTTCAGGATCAACCTCTGTTGTTATCGGCTTGGCCACGTCATGAAACAATGCGGTGAAAGTCAAGACCGTTTGCTCGTGCTTTGAGAGACGCTTCCATTCGTTTAACTTAGTTAGTTGACTCAGAACTAACTTGGTATGGGTCCAGACATCCCCCTCCGAATGCCATTCGGCATCCTGAACGCATTCCGCCATCGACTGACACCAACCCTGAGTCTCGGCCCACGATGCGATCTCGTCAACGGACTTGGTTTTGAGTTGCTCCCATTTCATATCCAAATATCCACGCTGTCTGCCAAAAGGTTGGGTACCATTTGCTGATACTGCCAATGCGTACTCTGTTTTATTTTCTCGACAAATTCAGGTCGCACATACTTCGCACGACCTGTCACAACTCCATTGGATTCAGTTCGCAAATACAATCCTTCCATCAATGAATCAACTCGGTTGGTGACCGGGTTTTCGAAATGGCTGTCAAATTTCGATGGACCAATCAATCCCTCTAGCTTGTTCCTGCTTAACTTACCCGCATGTATCACGGGCACGGTTTGAATACCGGTTCCAGCTAACATGCTCAATCGCGTTTTCAAATCGAGGAAAACTTTGGCTTTCTTATCATAAATGTCGAATTCAAAGAAGTAATGCGAAAGCTTTCGATAGTGGATCGAGTGTCTCGCATAGACCCATTCGCCAAACAGAATGTATCGGTCCACCAACATTTCTTCCAAGACTAATCGCTTAACCGTTGCCCACTGTTTGAACAGATCATACTGAGGATGCATCCCTTCCGTGATGAGGTGACCTCGGCATTGCAATACCTGTTCGCCAGAAACGGAAAAGTGAACACCAACATTGGTGCCATCAATCTTCTCCTCAACAATCAAAGAGCGATCTGCGATAAACTTATTCGACTCGGACTCACCGAGATGCTTATCGTCATCAGTTCCTTTGGATCCGAAGAGATGTGGGGTTCGGGGGTATTTGGTGAAATCACCGTTTGATGCGCCCATGACTCCACTCCCTTTATTGGAATTCCTATTGCTTGATGATGCTCATTTGTAGCCCAGACGGACACGAAGTAAAAGAAATGGTTCACTCATTTTTACCCTTCCCTCAAAAATCTTCGAATCCAACCCTCGCTCCATCGAACTCGAATGGACCGAGTTCTACAGAAATTGAATTTGGCCCCCCTACGTCGAACCAATTCTATGCGCCGCCCCCACAATAAAAGATGGCCAGCCAAAGGTTGGGATCGTTCGGTGTAGTCCACTCCACCCGATGCTTTTGATGAGCTGGTAGGATGAGCTGGTATGTTGAGGAAATCACCAGGCCCTAGTTCTCTCGTGCCTCCATCAATGGCCACGCTCGCTCTACCTCACAGCACAATCACCCATTCATGCTCCGGGTGATTAGACCAGAAGCCCTCAAGGGTACAGCGTCTAGGCGACACGATTCGCTCTGCTCGCAGTTTCTCAGATTCGAGTAACTTGCGTACCCCTTCGCTTGGTAATCCAATCGGCAAGTTATCGAAAAGACGACTAAGCATAACTGGATTTATTCCTTATCCGGCCTCCTCGAGTTCTGCTCTATGGTTGCAGCCAATCAAAGAAACCGATTTGCTCCAAATCCGCTCGTAGCTGATGTTGTTCCAATTCGGCGAGCGAGTTGTTTGGTAGTCTCGGTTGCCCTACATCAACTCCCAAAAAACCCATGAGTGTCTTCGCCGCTCCCATGTACCCGTACTTGGCTAAGAGGTCGATCAACTGCACAGAACGATACTGCTCCATTCGTGCCGACTCCATGTCCCCCGCTTCGAAGGCTCTTATCAGGCGATGATAGATGGGAGCCGCAAAGTTGTAACTGCTCCCTACTCCACCAACTGCTCCGCAAGCCAACGCTGCTAACAAATACTCATCAACTCCCCATGGAATGTCATAGTGTCCATTCGCAACACGCAAACATTTTTGATAAGCCATCAGATCAGGATTCGTGAACTTTAAACCAACCAAGTTGGAAATACGCTTCGGAGCCAATGCTAAAAAATCAGGCATAGAAAACGACACGCCAGTCAACACAGGTATATCGTAAAAGTAAAATGGCAAACCTGGGGCTGAACCCGCGATCTCGGCACAACACGCGATCAGAGCATCCATAGACTTTGGCTTAAAGTAGCTTGGTGCTAATGCAGAAATCGCTATCGCCCCGCTGCTCTGTGCATGGGCGGCCATAACCTTGGCATCTGACAAACAATTGGTGCCTACATGAACGATCAATTGCTGATGAGTCGAACGCACCACCTCACTCCATCGATTTACCAAAGCTAAGCGTTCATCGACCGTTAGTGAGTGACTCTCGCCGGTACTTCCTCCGACGAACACCGCGTTGACTCCGTTGCTCAGCAAATACTCCGCTTGCTTCTCGATGACTCCGAGATTCAGCTGTCCATCCTGCGTGAATGGCGTATGCGTAGCCGCCACGAGACCTTTTAGCTTGATACCCAATTGTGTTGTATTCAATGTTTACTCCTGAGAAGCTTGCTCTGCACGTGTTATTTCGGCATTAGGTCGTATCAACAAGACGAGTAGGACGGAAATAATTGCGAGCATCGCAAAGCCACTAAAAATGACGTGCAGCGGTATGTTCTTATCTCGCATCACTCCGAATCCCCAGTCAGCAACTCCTCCCGCACTGATACTTACAAAGTTCATGATTCCGTATCCTGATGCTCGAAATTGGGGACGTATAATCTGGGACAGGATTGGCATGTTGTTGCAATCAAAGAATCCCCAACCAATCCCAAAAACGATCAAGCATCCGATGGAGGCTACTAAAGTGCCAGCGATTCCAACTCCGAAAATCGAAACAACGATCAACATCATTCCCATCGCACTAACATAGATGCGTCCTCGCTGATTACTGCGCATCCATCGATCCGCGAGCCAACCACCAACGACAACACCCACAATCGCAGCGACTTGCCAATACACCGTGGCTGCCACCCCAGCTTGCCCCTGGCCGATGTTATACTGCTTCTTGAGAATCGATGGCATCCAATCGCGAACAACCCAACCAGCCATCGCTGGCAACGTGAAATACAGGACGAGCAAAACAAATGAAGGATTGCTTAACAATTCCTTCAAAACACTCCATGGCGATTGAGAACCAACCGTGAGAACAGCGTCTCGGTTTGCAGCCTCTGCAAACTTGGGCGCATCGCGTAGTAACAAAACGAGTGGCACGGCGTAGAGCATTCCGATTCCTCCACACAGTGAGAACGCGAAACGCCAACCATAATCAGGGTTAGCAGCTACGTACCCGCCAAAACCACCTGCGATTACCCCGAGATAAATGCCCAACTGATGTAGCCCAATGGCACGAGATCGCGTTTCCCCCTGGTGATAATCTGTGATTAATGCTAACGCAGCCGGAATGTAAAACGCCTCACTTACTCCCATAAGTGTGCGTGCCCACAGCAACTCGTAATAGGTGGTAACCTGCCCCGTCCACCAAGTAACAGCAGACCAAACGAACAAGCTTCCACATATGGTAAACCGACGACTGAAACGATCCGCAATATAACCGCCAACTAAGCTAAACCCTGCGTAAACCCATTTGAACTGCCCCAACATCAATCCCCAGAGTTCCTCTTTGTTCTCAGCCTTCCCAAGACTGGGAATGGACTCCATTACTGATGATTGCATGGAAGCCAACATCTGCCGATCAAGATAATTCAGCAGCGCTACCGGCATCAATAACACCACCAATAGCCATGCGAGCCTCGATAGCGACCTGTCTGATTCTTTCATTGACTAGCCCCCGATCCAATTGTCATCAGCCATACTTTGGGAGAACGAACTCCCGGTCGTTTCTCGCCGCTTGGAATCACCCAAACATCTGCCCCGGCCGCTCTGTCATTCCACTGGACACATGGAACGGTTACACGCGGTTCAGCCACTGCACCTTGAATCCGCCACTGATTCATCCCAAAGTCGAAATACGCAATGGTCGAACGAAATCCGCGATGCTGATCAGGCGCCACGCCTACCTGCGTACCATCGTCTACACCTAGAAGATAAACTCCCGATGCATCGGCGGGGGCTGGTGAAGGAGCTGCCGCAACGGGATGTGGCACGTCTGGCAATCGCTGCCACCCCGGTCCATTCCGATAACGATACGCGTCACTCAGATAAACTCGAACAGCTTTACCATCATCGGAAATCTTTAGGTCGACACCGCCGATCAAAACGAATGTTCCGTCAAAGCTCGCAGCCACGGACAACATTCGCCCACAAGTCGGTAATGGCTCAATCTCTCGCCATCGCGGTTCTGGGGATGACAAATCCATCATCCATGCGTTGGTTAATGTCATCGGGGAATCGGGATGCTGCTGTCCGCCCGCAACATAGAGTGTATCGCCAACGATCGCTCCACACGCGTTGGCGATCGTAATGGGCAAAGAAGGTAACGGTTCGATTTTGAGCTCGATCTTATTCAACGAGTTCTCGACCAACCTTAATCGAAACGACTCCGAATAATGTCCATCGGCGTTACTCCCTCCTACGCAGATAACGTTCTGTTTGTACGAGACACTAATTCCATACCCTAGTGGACGCGGTAATCTGCCTACAATCTTCCATTCCGCATCAGGCCTCTCTAACGCGTAGATTGTGTCAGACCATACCTTGGTGCCCCCCTCCCACGGTTTCTTGTCCGGAAAATTTGCACCTCCGGCTACGATGAGGACATCGTGACTAACTCCTGCGAATGCTCCCGCGAATCCCTCCGCATCCGGCAATGACGCCAACTCTCGCCAATCGACAGCCCCTGCAACTTGAACCGTTATGTGCGACGAAATTATCATCCATACAGCGACGGGAATGCACACTCTACCAAACGATAAACGCCCACTTTTTTTCCTATCGCAACGTTCCCTTTGACCCAATGCATCATGGCCTGCATTTACGTGGTCCACGTCTACGCCAACTAATAAGCGAATTCGTTCGAGAACGAAAATTATGCCGCATAAAATCATATTTGGTCACCCTGCAGCAGCCTCCAGCAATACCATAGCATTCGGGGTAAATGAAACGGTCCTTTCCACATATTGCCTTTAAGATGACTTGAGATGCGACCGTCGCGATGGAGATACCCGTACCACTCACCGTGTTCAGGATCGGGAAAGTTCTTAAAACTCCAATCATGAACCAGCTCATGCCAGCGTGCGTACCGATCGTCCTGGGTTAGCGACCAAGCTAAACTCGTTGCAATGATCGCTTCGCAATGAGGCCACCAAAACTTCATATCGTGCCAATACTCTTGTATGGGAAGATTGTGCAGATCTCGAAAATAGAGCAAGCCTCCGTACTCTTCATCCCATCCACGATTCCACATCCAATCCAACATGCGTAACCCGAGACCAATCAGTCGCTGATCGTTCCGTAGCTTACCTTCGTGCATGATAAACCAAGCACATTCAATGGCATGTCCTGGATTGAGAAGACGCCCATCGAAATGATCAATGATTTCGCCGTTGCCCCCGACCGTTTCCATGACGACGCCCAATTCGGCTTTGACAAAGAATCGTTCGATCGAGTCAATGGCCCAGTCGATCCACTCTGTACACGTTCGATCGTTGACGACGCGATCACCCAAATTGTCTCGCAACTCTTGTGCCGTTGCGATCGTGATCATCAATGGCCCAATACCACGCGTTGATCTCGTTGACGGATCGATTTTCGCCGGTATAAGATCGCCATCAAAGGAATAACGTAAATAGTTCGCGAAGTAACGAAGCGAGTCACTCTCCGCTCTATCATCATCGGCAGCTCGGGCGTAGGCTGCATTAGCAATCGACGCAAAAGATTCGCTGTAGACATAACGCCTCATGCGAAGCGGTTTCCCATCCCGCGTCACAGTAAAGTAGAGTTTGCCATCCGGAGCGTTACCATGACATCGCAAGAACTCTATACCGCTTCGAGAAGCCTCCAGCCATTCCGTTCGCTTTTCCACGGTGTTATAAAGCGTTGCAAACATCCATGCCCCTCGACCTTGAAACCAAATCGATTTGTC
>JALOQS010000421.1 GCA_025459355.1 Pirellula sp. | reverse complement strand
AGTTCTTTAGTCTGAACTGCGATTTCCGCATTCGCCAATCGTGGATCGAGTTGATAGACGAGCTCCCCCTTGCGAACAATGCTGCCTTCGTCAACGAGTAGGTTGGTGATGATTCCGTCCGCTTGAGCAGGTACTGAAAGATCATTCACAAAAACGAGCGTCGCGCTGGTGTCAACCAGAACACCGTTTACCGATGCTGAAGGGACTTGAACCCCTTCGTTAGGTACCTGTTCGAAAGAGCTCAGTTTGGTAACGCGGTTATTAGACGGTGCGGTTTGAATCGTGTTCAAAGTTCTCGCTGGCTCCGTCGATTGCGCTAAGAGAATATGCGAATCGGCTTCCTCGCTCGATGTGCGATCTGCGATTGCAAAATCTGCGGCATGAGACGATGGTTGGTCGATGTCAACGAGCTTGCCGTCTATGTCTCGGTCAATTATCTGTTGATTCGATTCTTGGAATGCTTGAGTGTTACCCAGGCTCACAGAGGGCTCAACTGGTGTGCTCGCTTGCGAAGCGCCACCCTCTATGCCAAGCGAGGGGACCAAACCATGAACAAGCGAACGCACCTGAGGAACGGCAGATAGTCCCGCAACAAGGGCAATGGCGATTGCGGCAGAAACAACAAAGGTCTTCTTCATAAAATCTCCGGTCGTATAATTAGAACCAAACGTACGCTCGAACCCATTCCACGATTTCATGGAACCAAACAAAGGCGGCGCTCGCCCGTCCTGCTTTAACTCTGGCGATCACTCGCGCGCCAGGGTTCTTTTTGATGTCTTTCAATGCATCGGGTTCCGGAATACAACGCAATTTCAAAACCGGTCCCTCTTCGGGATCCAGTTCGACGCGGCCAGCCACCCCGTTCAAATCAAGCTTGCCATTGTATTCCGTCGATGATTCCGTCATGAGAATGAACGTGATAGGCAAATAGCCTTTTTCCTTCTCATTCGCAAAGGCTTGTTCTAGGTACCTTACCTTTTTCTCAGGCAACAGGACCTCTAACTCCCACTCTGCATTTTTATTTGCAATCGTCATCAATCGCTGCCCCATCACAACAGGCCTACGATTGAGGACCCGTTCAACGTCCCAGTCCATGACGATTCCGTCAATCGGGCTGGTGCGAACCATCTTTTGCTCTTTGACGCGAAGCAGAGAGAGTTGAGTTGTAAGGGCCTTGATGGTCTCTTTGGTTTCCTCTAGTTCTCTCTCGATGCGGAATTGTTCTTCGCGCGATACCGAGCCACTCTGATTGCTCTGACTAGCGAGGTTTTCGAGCTTCTTCACTTGAAGATTCTTTTGATCCTCGACACCTTTGATTTCTCGGGATAAATCATCATCCTTCATCAAGACCAACTCTTGCCCTGCGGTCACGACGGATGCGTGCCTGACCAAGATGGCTTCGATGTTTCCATTCGCGTGGGCGTAGACGTTTTCTTCTATGGATGGCTTTAACTGACCGTTACCCTTTAGTGTGAAATCGATGTTGACGATAAACAAGGCGAGTATAGCAGCGGAAATCGCACCCAAAATGGCAAGCGTTTTCGGAAGGGCCGATCCACGGAACATCCACAAACAACGGTCTAGAAATCGCCACACTGGCATGAACATAATGTTCGAATGCGCGAGCGAGTTGGACATAGCTCGGCATGCATGTTCGTATACCAAGTCGACTCGTCCCTCGAGCGTGGAACGAGTGAGTTGAGTTTCGATCTGCTCGACAATCAAAGCACCGATGATCTTGCGACGTTGCCGAGTCTCGTTCGATTCATTGCGAGCCGCTAGGACGTCCCCTTCGATGGTTCGCTCTGGCTGACGAATCGGTAAAATTGTGATCGTTCGACCGTGGGAAAGATCGACGTAGTCTTCGACGGCTTCTTCCAGTTGCGGAGGCAAATCCTCAGTGCTGCCGTCATACCAGAGGGGCTCACCACTCCGTACCACTTTTGTGGCCAGCGTGTTTAAAGCTTGCACGATGTTCGAGCGACTCTCGATGGAATCTTGACCGGAGATGGCGATAACCTTGGTCTTGCCACCCTTAATTTGGGCCACGCTGACCCGGTCGCATTCGATGAGACGACGCCCTTCGTTGGCAATGGTATAAGCGGTGTCGCGGATATCGAGATTGTCGTGCACCAGCCTCGCGAATTGATCGGCTTGTTGCCACATTTCTTGACGAGTCGACACTTGCTGCAACGTATTGCTTTGCAACCACTCCCCAATCACCTTGGTCATGTGCTCCAAGAAGCGGAGATACCCGCGCTGGGCCTCGGCGGGTGAGTTGGCTCGTTGCAAAATTTCTAGCAAACCAACCGTTTGCTTGTTGGACGCCAAGGGTGCCGTCACGAGCAAATGAGCTGTCGGATTTCCCTCCCCGTCCGCTTCTCCCGATCCCGAGTACGGGGGAACCAGTTCCGCGCGACCCTGGGCCATTAAACGGCCAATGAGCCGACCGTGTTGCATCGACTCTGGGGTACCCGACTGCATCAAAACAGGGTCTAGCTGAATTTGATGCGCCAGCCGCATCGCTCCATCGGGGTCAACCAGCCAAACCGCACCACCCTCGGCAGCCAAAGCCGATATGATTCGCTGCAAAATGGCCGGGTAATAGTCGGCCGCCTTGGTTTCCGATTTAGAGAGCTCGGTTATTTCGGACACGAGCGTTCGAATCCGCCGCTTGGTCTGCTCTACGTTTTCGTCCGTTGCGCTGGAAGACATGGTGATTGGTCAGCAAAATGAGAAACAAGCTAGCAAA